>NZ_NKFM01000065.1:0-116736 GCF_002223085.1 Burkholderia sp. HI2714
GATCACCAGCCACCCACCAGACCCGGTGACAACACCCCCCGGATCATGACTGCGACTGGGGGCGGGAATCATGCCGGGTCTGGCTGGCCAAAGCCCCGATTATCGGGGCGTGAAGATAGTAACGGGGCTGCCGTGGGCAACGCGCTGCGGCATGATCTTTCGGCTCCGTTGCCACGCCCCGAACCACGTTTGCCGTGCCGATCCGCCGGCAACGTGGCGGCTGGTTGGCCTGGGTCGGCCACGCCCATGCATGCGAAGGTCGATTGACACCCCGCCTTGCGCTGATCTCCAGGCGTTTTCACGAAGACCACCCGTCATGTCGAATCGCGGGCCGTCACATCTTGATCAATCGGGTGGAATTTCAGTACCGTAGCAGGCTTGATCGCCGGGCTTCCATCGCGTGTCCTTGGGCAGCCCGGCTTGACATCCCATTGCGCGCCGGTCGATGACGCAGGCGAAGGAGGGTTGAACGTGACGTCGACAGGCGTGGACAAGGTGAGGATCCGTCGTGCCAGCGCACTCGATGCCCCGGCCGTGCTGGGGATCTTCGACGACGTGATTGCGTGGTTCGTCGCCATCGGCAACGACGGGCAATGGGGCCGCGAGCCCTGGTCGACGCAACCCAGGCGGATAGCGCTCGTGACCGAAGCCTGCGCGCTGCCCGACGCGTGGGTGGCCGAGGATCAGGACGGCCGCGTCCTCGGCGCATTGATCCTCGGCGAGTCCATGCCCTACGTGCCGCCGGCGACCGAGCCCGAAATCTATGTGCGCGTGCTGGTTGCGTCGCGCGACGCACGGGCGCGGGGTGTCGGCCGGCGCCTGATGGCCTTCGCGGACGAGCGCGCCCGGGCGGCCGGGGTGGAGCGCTTGCGGGTGGACTGCTATGGCGGCGGGACCGGCGCGCTGGTGCGTTTCTACGAGTCGTGCGGCTATGAGCGAATTTCACCCTTCGACGTGGACGGGTGGCCGGGGCAGTTGTTGGGGCGTCGTTTGTGACCGTGCCTGACCGAAGCCGCGCGGCACGACGGCTTTCGGTCGAGCCCGGGACGGCGTTCAGTCGATCGTTTCACGGCGAGCCGGAAACGGCGGGCTGCCCGACCGGATTCCCGTGGGCCGACGAACCGGGTTGCTCCGGCGCGCCTTCCACACCGTGCGCGACCGGCAGCGCAACCCGCACATAAAGAAACGCACGCCGCTCGCGATCGGGCAGCACCTGCGGTCCGTAACTGATCGTGACCGTGCCGTCGTGAATCTCACCCGCCTGCGCGAAACGCCACGCGCGGGGATCGCTGTCGAGCAGGAATTCGGCGCGCGCATACGCATGCGGTTCAAACAGCGCGGGAATGTCCACCGGGCGTCCGTCGAGCTTGTCGAGCAACGCTTCGACCACGTTGAAGCCATAACCGTCGCGCACGATGTCGCAGATGAAGCTGCCCGCGATGCGCGGATTCAGTTCGATCACGTGCGGCACGCCATCGTGCACGATGCAGTCCAGGTGCACGGGCCCCCAGGTCAGCCCGGCGGCCGCCGTGGCGCGCGACCCGACGTCGATCAGTGCGCGCAGCGTGCCCGCATCGAGGTCGAGTTCCGACGTATAGCCGCGCTCGAGAAAGCCTGCCCCATGCCGTTTCAGCTTGCGCAGCGCGCCGACGTACCGGCCGTCGAAATACTCGACGCAGTATTCGCTGCCGCTCAGGAATTCCTCGATCACGACGCGCTCGGTCGCGAGCGCTTGCGCGTCGGCTTGTCCGGCGGCGAGGGCGTCGAGTTGCGCACGGACCTCGGCGATGTCCTCGCAGCGCCGCACGCCGTCGCTCGCCGAGCCTTCCGACGGCTTGACGACCACCGGGAAACGCAGCGGGTCGGCCGCGGCCGCGAGCGCCGCCGGCGCGGCCAGCGTACCCGTGACGAATTGCGCGGCCGGGATGCCGTGCGCGGCGAGCAGCGCCTTCTGGTTCGACTTCGACACCGCGTGCGTGACGCGGTGCGCATCGGGGCCGGGCAGGCCGAGCGCGTCGGCGACCCACGCGGCGGTGCGCGCATAGGTGTCGTGCGCGGTCGTCACGCGCAGCGTGTCGATCTCGTCCGGATAGCGCGTGCGCAGCCAGCCGACGAGCTGGCCGGCATCGGGTTCGAGGTTGATCGTCTCGACGCCGGTCGGAAAGACGCCGTCGAGACGGTGCCCGGGGGCGGTGATCACGGTCACGGCCGCTTGCCGCGCAAGCGCGCCGCGCACGAGCGCGAGGCTGCTGCCGGTGGCGCGGGCGCCGATCACGATGAGTCGCTTCATGCTGGATCCTTGATCGAAGGCGGAAGAGTGGAACGGCATCGCGTGCCGGCTAGCGTGCACGGCGGCGCAGGCGCTGTGCTTCGAGGCGCGGCAGCAGATGCTGAACGACGCGCGGCAGCGTGTAGATCGGCAACTGCGCGCACGTGAACACGAGCGCCATGGTGGGCGTCGCGGCGAGCCCGAGCGCGGCCCACATCAGGCCGACGTTGCGATTGGCGACGATCAGCGCGACATTGAGCCGCGTGCGGACGTCGCCGGGCGTGAGCCCGTACGCGATCACCTGGAAGCCCGCGTTGACGGCGAACGCGAGTGCGATCGCGGTCAACGCGCGGTGCGGCGCGTCGATGATCGATTGCTGCATGCCCGCCATCGTGCCGAGCGCGAACACCAGCAGCGCGGCGACGACGGTCGCATCGATCGGCGTCGCATAGCGGTCGAGCCGGGAGCCGGCGAAGCGCCGCACGAGCAGCGCGACGCCCTCGGCGCTGCCGATCAGCAGCGCGAGCCGCAACGCGAGCGTCAAAGGCGAAATCGACACGGCCGCATCGTGGCTGAACCAGGCCGTCAGCAGCGGCGCGGTGAGCGGGACGAACACCATCGACGCGAGGGTTGCGACGAGCGCGACGCTCGCGTCGAGCGACAGCATCCGCGCGATCGTCGACGTGCCGCTCGACGGCGGCGCGCAGTACGCGATCACCAGCGCGACAACCCAGTCGTACGGCAATCCGGCGAGCCGTGCGGCGATGCCGAGCGCGACCGGGCACGCGATCATCGTCACGGCGGGCAGCAGCAGCGACACGGCCGGCCGCCGCGCGACCGCGCGCACCGCGCTGGGCTCGACGCGCAGCAGCGTGCCGAGCACGAACAGGAACACGGTGACGGGCATCAGCGGCCGCGCGAGGTCGGCGAGCGGCGGCACCAGCAGCCCGAGGCCGACGCCGCACGCGAGCACGGTCGGGCCGCGCCGCACCAGCGCGGCGATCAGCGTGCGCACGGGCGAGCCTCGGGGCGACGGCGGACGGTCGTGCGACCAGGGCAGGCGGAGAATGGCATGCGGATTCCTCGGAAGCGGGCCGTCGGGCACCGGGTATCCGCAAGGCTAATCCGGATTTTTGGCGAAGTAAAATGATATAAACACGTTCTGTAACAAGAGAAAGTGATATGAACATCCCTCTGCTCGAAACCTTCCGGGCCGTCGTTCAGGAAGGCAGCGCGCTGCGCGCAGCCGAACGGCTCGACTGCACGCAGTCGAACGTCACCGCGCGGCTGCGCCAGCTCGAAGCGTCGCTCGATGCGCCGCTGTTCGACCGGCACGGCAAGCGGCTGGTGCTGAACGACGCCGGGCGCCGGCTGATCCCGTATTGCGATCGTATCCTGCGCCTCGTCGACGAAGCGACGCAGGTGGTGCGCGAAGCACCGGTCGCGCGCAGCTTCCGGCTCGGCTCGATGGAAAGCACGGCGGCCACGCGGCTGCCGGCGCTCGCCGCCGCGTTGAAGGCACGCGACCCGGCGCTCGGGCTCGCGGTGCAGATCGGCAGCGAACCGGATCTGGCCGACGCACTGCTGCGCGGCCGGATCGACGCGGCGCTCACGGCGCGCGCGGTCGTGCGCCCCGGGTTGCGCTACGAGCCGGCGTTCGCCGAAGAGATGGTGCTGGTGAGCGCGGCCACGGCCACGCGGCGGCAGGTGCTGGCCGACAACCCGGTGCGGCTGCTCGCGTTTCACGACGGCTGTCCGTATCGCGCGGTCGCGGAGCACTGGCTGAAGGCACGCGGCATCGCGATCGAGTCAGTGGCGTCGTTCGGCACGTTCGGCGCGATCCTAGGCTGCGTGGCGGCCGGCATGGGCGTCGCGATCCTGCCGAAGCGGATCACGACCGAGCACGTGGCGCGCAAGGAACTGCGGGCGCACGCGTTCGACGATCTCGACAGTGTGACGACCTATCTTGTCACGTCCGAGGAAGCGCCTGAACTGCCCGAACTGGATACATTGCGCGCGGTGCTGGGGCGGCAGGCGGGGGCGCTGCTTGGGCGCTAGCGGAGCGCACCGCGGCACTCCGCACCGCGAGCGCTGCGCCGATCGCGCTACGCCGGCGCAACCGCCCGTTCATCCGCGAAGAATTCAGCCTCGATCTCGCGAATCCGCCGGCAATCCTCCAGCAGCCGCTCGAACGTCGGGCTGTAAAGACCGACCGTGCCGAGCGCCGTCTGCAGGTCGGTCGTCACGCGCAGCGTGTCGCCCACTTTGGCCCATTGCTTGAGCCCGACGAACGACGGCAGCGCCTGGATTGCCTGCCACGTGAAGTCCTGCCGCAGTACGCCGTTGCGCGACGACAGCAGCAGCACGTGCCCGCAGTAACCCCGGAAATCCGTCGACGCGGCGGCGTCGCCGAACAGCCGCTCCGGATGCAGCACCGCTTCAACGGCAGCCGACACGTGATTCTCGCCGCTGACCGCGCTCGTCAGCCGCGGATCGAGGCTGCCGTGCAGCCGCGCGTTCAGCTCGACGATCGTCGGGCCGTCCGCCGTATCGAACAGTTCGAGATGAGTCGGCCCGAAGCGCACGTCCAGCGCGTCGAGCACCGCGGCCGCGTAGTCGAGCAGCGGTGCGTAGCGCGGATCGGCATGATTCAGCACCAGCATTTTGTCGAGCCGCGGCGCATGCGTGCGGTCGCGGTGCACTTCCCACAGGCTGACCACCCGATGGCGGCCTTCGAACGACACCGAATCGACGATGTATTCCTGCCCCTCCGAATAGCTCTGGATCACGATGTCGTCGTTCGGCTGGTTGTACAGCGAACGGGTGGCCAGCACGTCGCGCGCGGCGGCCTCGACCTGGTCGAGCGTCCGGCAGATCTTCACGCCGGTCACGCCCGCGCTGCGCGCCGGCTTCACCACGAGCGGCAGCGTGCCGTACGCGCGCGCCCATTCGAGTGCGGCGTCGACCGACGTGCTGTGGAAGTGGGCCGGGGCACGCAGGCCGGCCTGGCGAATGCGCTCGTTCATCGCGTACTTGTCGCGCCGCGCGGCCGACGTCGCGAGCGGATTGCGCGTCAGCACGTCGAGCCGTTCGGCGAGCGTGTCGGCCAGTTCGAGCGCCGCGTCGAGGCCGTGCAGCACCGCGCCGATCCGCAGGTCGCTCAACTGCGCGAGCGTCGCGTCGACGTCGCCGCGATGCTGGACCTGGCGGATATAGTCGGACGGGACGAACTGGTTCCGGTAGATTTCCGGCAGATCGGGGTCGCTGATCACGTGCGCGCAACGGATGCCGTAGGCGCGGAACGCGGGCGCCAGATAGGCGGCTGTCGACGCGCCGTCGACGATCAGGACGGTATCGATGAAACGATGTGGCATGGATGCCTCGCCGGGCTTGTGGGATCGGTTGAAGAGGGCGCGGGCTCAGGCCCGCGGGCCGCTATCGGGCACATCGCCGGGCCAGCGCGCGGCCAGCACGATGCACAGGGCGACGAGCGCGGCCGCGATCGCGAACCCGCGCGCCGCGCCGGCCACGATCGCCGCGCCCTGGCCCGCGACCAGCGCGCCGAGCGCCGCGACGCCGACCGCTGCGCCCACCTGGCGCGCGGTATTGAGGATCGCCGATGCGGTGGCCGAGCGGCCGGCCTCGACGCTGCCGAGCATCGTCGACGTCAGCGCGGGAATCGCGATGCCGCCACCGATCGCCATCGCCGCGAACCCGGGCGCCAGCAGCGCATACGGCGTGTGCGCGCCGAGCGTCTGCCACAGCCACACGTAGCCCGCGAACGACACGGCGAGGCCGACGATGACGGTCGTGCGGAATCCATGGCGGACCGCGAGACGCGCGCTCGCGATGTTGGCGAGCATGATGATCGTGAGCGGTGCGAGCGCGAGCCCCGACTCGGTCGCGGTGAAGCCGCGCGCGTTCTGGAAATAGAGGCTCAGCGAGAAGATCAGCCCGTAGAACGCGGCATTCGTGACCGCGCCGATCGCGAGCACGCCCGGCACGCGCGCGATCCGGAAGAATGCGAGCTGCAGCATCGGCGCGGCCACGCGCCGCTCGATCGCGACGAACAGCGCGCCGAGCACGACCGACGCGGCCAGCGCACCGGCCGCATACGGATCGCCCACCCCGTGCGCGCCGGCCCGGATGATCCCGCCCGTCAGCAGCGCGAGCACGAGCACCGCGACGATCTGGCCAGCCGGATCGAACAGCCGCGTGCGCGCGGCGGCCGAATTCCGCACATGGCGCAGCGTGAGCCACAGACCACCCGCACAGATCGGCAGATTGATGAAGAAGATCGCACGCCAGCCGAGCGAATCGATCAGCAGGCCGCCGAGCGTCGGCCCGGCCGCGCTGATCGCGCCGCCCGTCGCGCTCCACCACGCGACGGCCCGCACACGGGCGGCGGCATCGTTGGCGCACGCGTGCGTGATGAGCGCGAGCGACGTGGGCAGGATCATCGCGGCGCCCACGCCCTGCGCGACGCGCGCGGCGATCAGCGCGGCCAGCGACGGCGCGAGCGCGCAGCCGAGCGATGCCAGCAGGAACAGCGCGAGGCCGTACGCGAACAGCCGGCGGCTGCCGAAGCGGTCGGCCAGTGTGCCGGACGTCAGCAGCAGCGCGGCGAACGACAGCGTGTACGCATCGACGATCCATTGCAGCCCGTGGACGCTCGATCCGAATGAATGGCCGAGGCTCGGAATCGCGACGTTGACCACGGTCACGTCGAGCTGGACGATCGCGAAGCCGAGGCTCGCGGCCGCGACGGTCGGGAGGATCGCGCGCAGCGACGTGCGGTGCGGCGCCACACCGGCGGTCAGCGTGCGCTCGAGTGCCGGCGCGCGATCGCTCATCGTGTCCTCCGCGCCGCGTGGCGGGTGGGGCGGCACGCAGCCAACGGTGCGTCGCTTCCGAGCGAGCTGCGCAGCAGGTGGAATCGGTTCATCTAACGGGTTTCCGTGGGGCGGAGGAAGGGCGCCGGCTGCCGATCGACGGCCGGCGCATCGTCGAATCCGACAGAAAACTAGCATTGACCCGTTAGCGAATACAAATAATAAGCCGAGATTATTTAACAACCATTCGTGTTAAGCGACGGTGCGAACGACGCGGCCCGCCGCTGCCGCGTTGCTGAACTTATATCGAAAATTTTTGTTTGCAATCGAATTAATATCATTTCGCAATGCAATGACGGTCTCCTAGTCTTGTCGAGCGCCGGGCCCCGAGGACGGCAACGCGCGGCGGTAGTGCCATACCGCTTATCGACCCCCGATCTTTATACGAGAGACCTATGACCTATCTCGCAGATGAACGCATCGTTTTGACGGCAGCGGAATCCAGTCACATCCGGACGACGCTCGGCGCACTGGCGTATGATCCGGCCGGCGGCGCGGGCTACATCAGCGCGGTGCGCAAGCTTGCCTACACCGCGTTTCCCGACCGGGTCGTCGACGCGTTCGATCGCGCGAAGGCGCCGACCGCCGATGCGCACGGCTCGATCGAGATCGACAACCTGCCGATCGACGACGACGTGACGGGCAGCCCGAGGTTCGAGGAAACCGGCCGCTCGTTCAAGGCCGGTGTGTTGAGCGAGAACGTCCTGGTCGCATTGAGCACGCTGGCCGGCGAACCGTATTCGATTGCGCACGAAGGCCGCGAGCTCGTGAACAACCTCACGCCGCACAAGGCGACCGCGCGCGACTATACGGGCCTGGGCTCCGAGGTCGAGCTCGATTTCCATATCGAGAACGCCGCACAGGCGCACATGCCGGAAGGCGATACGTCACCGTTCGCGCTGCTGCTGCTCGGCGTGCGCAGCGAAGCCGGCGGCGGCCCGTACACGCGGCTCGCCGATGCGCGTCGCGCGCTGCAGCTGCTGTCGCCGGACGACATCGCGCAACTCTACGGCGAGCACTACATCATCCGCGTGCCGTACCGGTGGCGCGGGGCGGCGCCGACGCCGCGCGACAACACCGACCTGAGCGCGGTGCTGTCGGGGCCGCTCGATGCGCCGCGCGTGACGGTCGCGTTCTATCCGGACATGGTGCTGGCGGTCAACAAGCGCGCACAGGAGGCGCTGGCCAACCTGTATCGCGCGGTGCGCGAGGTGTCGTTCGGCGTGCAGATTCAACCGGGCAAGCTGGTGCTGATCAACAATCATTTCACGCTGCATTCGCGCGATCGTTTCGATCCGCAATACGACGAGAACGACCGGGCATTCCGCTGGGTGCAGCGCGTGTTCGTCGCGCGCAGCCTGTGGAACTTCCGCGCGTTCACGCCGCTGCAGGCGCGTGTGTTCGATCCGAAGGCGCTGTATGCGGGCGAGTCGCACGCAACGCGCCCGTCGCCGGTCGCCCAGCCGGTGACGCAACGCGCAGCCGCGGTCGAACTCGAAGCGACGCCCGCCTGAGCGGGCCGGGAACGCCAGGCGGCGACGGACGGTGAATATCGTTCGGCCCCGCCCGCGTTCCGCGCACGCGTCATCAAAAAACAAAGGAATCCGGAAGACATGAGAAGAACAACATTTCCCGTTGTGCGCGTCGTTCGCGTGCTGGCCGCCGTCCTGATCGGCGGCAGCGTGGCCGCGCAGGCCGCGACGTTCGACCTGAGCCCCGAGCAGCCCGGCCGGCAGCGCGGCACCGTGAACCCGGCGGTCGAGCAGGCCTTGCCGGCCGGCTTCCGGTTTGCCGAGGCGAACACACTGACGATCGGCATCGCGCCGAACCTGCCGCCGCTCAGCACCTATGCGACCGATGCGCGAACGGTGGTCGGCTTCGATCCCGATCTCGCGCAGCTCGTTGCGGACAGCGTCGGCCGCAAGCTGAAGATCGTGCCGCTTTCCTGGGCCGACTGGCCGCTCGCGCTGCAGTCCGGCAAGGTCGACGCGGTGATCTCGAACGTGACGGTGACCGAGCAGCGCAAGGAGAAATTCGACTTCTCGACCTACCGGAAGGATCAGCTCGGCTTCTACGTGAAGAACGGCAGCCGGATTGCCGCGATCCGCGAGCCGAAAGATGTTGCCGGGCTGCGCGTCGTGACCGATTCGGGCACCAACCAGGAAAAGATCCTGCTCGAGTGGAACCGCCAGAACGTCGCGCGCGGCCTCGCGCCGGTCGAGATCCAGTACTACGCGGATGCGGCCGAGCGCTGGGTCGCGCTGCAGTCGGGGCGCGTCGATACGATCTTCAGCGTGAATTCGATGCTCGCGTACCAGGCGTCGCTGCGCGGCGATGCGAAGCTGATCGGCACCGTGAGCGGCGGCTGGCCGCGCACCGCGGACATCGCGATCACGACGCGCAAGGGCAGCGGCCTCGCCGATCCGCTGACGATCGCGATCAATGCGCTGATCGCGAACGGCAGCTACCGGAAGGTGCTCGGCCGCTGGAGCCTCGACGCCGAAGCGATCGACCGGTCGCAGACCAATCCGCCGGGGCTGCCGCGCACCTGAGTGCGGGAATTGCGGGGGAGGGGCAAGACCGCTTACCGGTAGGTCCACAGCCGGTGCAGCGCGAACGTGGTCGGCGGAACCAGCAGCGCGATCGCGACGATGCTCATCCCGCGGGACCCGTCCAGCGCTTCGGCTGCACGCGCGAGCAGCATCGTTTCGACGAAGCCGGCCAGCGTGACCGCGAGAAAGCGCACCGCGTTGCGCGTGCCCACCGTCGAAGAGAAGCTCCACAACGTATTCGCGAGATACGAGAACGCCGTCGCGCAGAGGAAGGCGATCGCGTTCGCCGTCACCAGCGTCGCATCGAACCGCGCGAACAGCGCCGTTGCGACCAGCGTATGGATCGCGGTCGAGCCGAGCCCGGACACGCCGAAGCGCACGAGCCGCGTGCGCTCGGCATGGAGCAGGCCGATCATGGCCGTCGGTGCGGGTCAGCGTGCGCCGACCCGCGCACGGGTGGGCTGCACGCGCCGGCGGGCGATTTGGCGGCGCGCATCGCGCGCGACCGGGAGTTCGATCACCTTGCCGTGCGCCTGGTAGCGGCGGCGAATCAGGTAGACGGGCCGCTGCTTCGACTCGTCGTAGATCCGCCCGACGTATTCGCCGACGACACCGATCCCGATGAGCTCGATTCCGCCGATGAACAGCGTGACCGAGATCAGCGACGCGTAGCCGAGCACCGGGTTGCCGAACAGCAGCGTGCGGAAGATGATGAACGTGCCGTACAGGAACGCGAGCGCGGCGATGCCGACGCCGATGTAGGTCCAGCTGCGCAGCGGCACGGTGCTGAAGCTGGTGATGCCTTCCAGTGCGAAATTCCACAGCTTCCAGCCGGAGAACTTCGAGTGCCCGGCGCTGCGCGCGTCGCGCTGGTATTCGACGATCACGGTGCGGTAGCCGACCCACGCGAACAGCCCCTTCATGAAGCGATGCCGCTCGGGCAGGTTGCGCAGCGCGTTCACGACCTTGCGGTCCATCAGCCGGAAATCGCCGACGTTCTCAGGCAGTTTCACGTCCGACAGCAGGTTGTGCACGCGATAGTAGATCGCGGCCGACGTGCGTTTCGCGAACGAGTCGCACGCGCGGTTCCTGCGCTTCGCGGCGACGACTTCCGCGCCGTCGCGCCAGTGCTCGATCATCACGGGGATCAGGCTCGGCGGATCCTGCAGGTCGGCGTCGAGCGGGATCACCGCGTCGCCGAGGGCTTCGTCGAGGCCGGCCGTGAGCGCGGCTTCCTTCCCGAAGTTGCGGGTGAGATCGATCACGCGCACGCGCCGCTCGGCGGTGCTGATCCGGATCAGCCGGTCGAGCGTGTCGTCGCGGCTGCCGTCGTTCACGCAGACTATCTCGAAACGGATCGCGTCGATGGACGTCATCAGCGGAATCACGACGTCGAAGAAGTGCTCAACGGCCTCGCCTTCGTTATAGAACGGCACGACCAGCGAGATGAGCGGTGTATAGAGTGGTTCCCGCATGATGATTCCCCTTGTGATGTCGTTTCACCGATGCGTGCCGATGGTCGGTCGGCCGGTGCGGCGCATTCCGTACGCCGGGCGGTGGTGCGTTCTGGCCTGATGCGTGAAGGCGGTTTCGGTCGAGTTGTCGCGTGCGTCCGGCATCGACGGCACGTCGTGTCGTTCCCGGGCGATCCGGCTGACGAGCAGCCCGAGCGACGCCAGCGTGACGAGCGGCATGAACTGGAACGACAGATGCGGCACGACCGCGAGGCCCGCGAGCGGCATCAGCCACAGCAGCATCAGCCATTCGCGGTCGAAGCGCCGCCAGCCGTGCGTCCACGCATAGCGGGCGTACCACGCGATCACGATGCCGTACCAGGTCAGGTCGTAGTCGTACAGATAGGGGCTGACGAGCAGGCAGGCGCAGGCGAGGGTCGCGGCGCGCAGCGCGTACGAGCAGGCGCCGCGCCATGCATAGATGACGGCGATGGCCGCGGTCGCGATCGACAGCAGCTGAAGGCCGTTCGCGACGATGGCGGGCCAGCCTGCCATCGTGGCGAGCGCGAACACCGACGGCATGCGCACGAGCTTGGCCTGGCCGGAGCCGACGATCGCGTAGACGTTGTCGATCACATGCGCGAACGTGAGCCACGGGCCGAACCCGAACGCGAGGGTCGAGAGCGTGACGCTGCACGCGATCGTCGCGGCCCACGCGGCCAGTGCACGCCATTGACCCGCGCACAGCAGCGCGAGCGGGAACAGCACCGCGAGCTGCGGCTTCATCGTCAGCAAACCGAAGCAGATCCCGGCGTACACGGGGCGGCGGTTCAGCGCGAGCAGGCCGGCACCGGCGAGCAACGCGGTGAAGAGGCTGGTCTGCCCGACGATCACCGTGACGAACGCGCCGGGGAACGCGAGCGCGCACAGCCACGCGGCATCGCGCTGCACGGTCGCGCGGATCGTTGCCGCGAACAGCACATACGTGAGCCCGAGCCACAGCACGAGCGCCAGCGTGTACGGCAGCCAGCCGAGCGGCAGCATGAGCAGCAGCATGGAGGGCGGATAGAGCCACGGCAGCGTGCCGTCCGCGAGATTCATCGCCGGGACAGCGAGCTTCTGGACCGCGAACAGCGCGGGAAAATGCCATGCATCGGCCGCGTGCCCGTGCGCGGCGAGCCACGCCGCGCTCCAGATCGGCGAGAAATCCGGCGACAGCGGTTCCGGTGCACCGTGGTGCGACAGGAACACGCGGATCGAGTAGATGACGACGAACAGCAGTTCCGTCATCAGCACGGCGGCCGCATAGAGGCGCACGCGTTCGCGATTGAGCCAGTGCGGATAGCGGCGCGGGCCCGCGATCGGGAGTTCCGGATGCACATCGGCGGCGGCATGCGCGTGGCGGGCGAACGAAGGCGCTTTCATGACGTGCTCCGTGACGCGAGGGCCGCGCGACGCACGACGACGAGCAGCACCGCGAGCAGCACGAGCGGCCCGATCTGAGGCAGCTTCGTCAACCGGTTGAACAGCTCGAAGACCGGCAGCAGCCACGCGAGCACGAGGATGCCCTGGTCACCGGGCAGCCAGCCTTTGTCGAGGCCATGCGAGATCAGGCAGAAGATCGCGATGCCGAGCCACGTCAGTTCGTAATGCCACAGATAGGGCGTCGTCAGCAGCGTGGCGACCGCCAGCACCGCGCCGCGCAGGCGCATGTCGGGCGTACGGCGCCATACATCGACCGCCGCGGCGATGGCGACCAGTGCGATTGCCGCTTGCGCGACCAGCGCGGCGGCCACCGGTGCACCCGCGAGCCGCAACGCGGCGAACGGCGTCGGCGACGCGAACCAGTACGACGCGAGCATGAAATGCATGTCGCGTACCGTCGACATGGCCTGGCTCAAACCGTGCAGTGCGCCAGGGCCGGCCAGTGCAATCCCGGCCGCCGCGAACAGCGTCGCGCTCAGCGCGGCCGCCGCGAACGTGCGCCATGCCCGCGCCGCGATCAGCACGAACGGGAACACGACGGCGAGTTGCGGCTTGATCGCAAGCAACCCGATCAGCACGCCGGCAACGACCGGGCGCTTGCCCAGCAGATGCAGCGCGAGCGCGGCGAGGCCGGCGGTCAGGACGCTGTTCTGGCCGAACATCACGGACACGCACACGCCCGAATACGCGACCACGACGAGCATGGCGGCGCGCGGGTGGGGAAGATGCGCGCGCAATCCCGACAACCGCGAGACTGCGAACGCGTAGCATAAAAGACTGCCCGCCAAAAAGAGGAAATACGCGGGCAGGAAAGGCACAAGGGCAAGCGGCGCGATGAACAGCAACATCGTCGGCGGATAGAGCCAGGGAAGCGGCTGGTGCTGCAGAGACGCACCGAAGTGCGCGAACTCGGCCTGCTTGAATAACGAAATGTCGTAGGCCGATGCGGCGTGGCCTTGCAACACGAGATGCGATGCGGTCCAGAAGACCGAGAAGTCGGTGCCGGGGCGGACCGTGGCGGACGACGTGAAGCCGTCGGTCACGATGCCCCACACGATCATCAAAGCGGCGAAGAGCATCAGCATGATGCAGCTGTACGGAATGATCCGATCGGCTGTCAGCCATTGGATGCGGCGTATTGCACGCCCGCGCAATTCACGGTTGGCTGTGTACATGATTCCCCGTCTGTCGTGAAGGCTGCGTGGTCTTTCACAGCCGTTTTCATGTTGTCGTGCCTACGGATCGAATCGCGCCGAAATCGCGTTGTCCGGTGAATTCATTGTTGGAGAAAAAATCGCGCGACGCAAACCGCGTACGGACGGCGGGTATTTAAATTGTTCAGCGATGCGCGTGAAAACCGCGTTTTCACGTATGAGAAAACGGCGCGGCCGGATTTCATGTATCCGGCTTGAAACATTCCGCGTTTTTTACCGGGTTAGCGTGCCGCCGATACCACGGCGCGCGAGCGGTCTGACGCGTTCGGGAAAGTCCCGAGAAAAAATTTGGACCCTTGGTGCAGCGCGGCGACAGGCGTTCAGGCGTGCAACGCTTGCGTGGGCGGATATATCAATTTTGAAACATTTCGCGCATCGGGCCTCGGGCCGGGGAGGACGGGCATCGCTGGAACGCTTGATGCGCCTGGATTTCGTTCGGGATGGCCTGCTCTTTGCGTAAGCGTTGGCACGGCAGTCGACGAGGTGACGACCGGGCGGTTTCGGCAAAGAACGGACGGAACCCGCTTCGGAATCACCTGCGGAAAGGAGGGCCGGAGCGCGACGGGGAACACGCAGCTCTAGGTCGATCAAGCGAGCAAGACTACGTCGAATGACCCATGAGACCCGGTAGCGTCAGGGCAATAAGAAATTGGCATGGCAGCATATGGGGAATAAAAATGAAAGACCACAGCATATTGCGGATCGCAAACCGCGTTAAAGACACATTGCGGATTTTCCGGGAGTTTGTCTCCCGTTCAACAGGATTCCACGCGTCGAACGGCAGTCGTGCCGTTCCGGTCGATCGGATCGTCCGGTTCATCCGGCCGGTCGCACCGTACACGCCTCTCTCGCTCACTGCCTCACTGATACCCGTTCGCACGGACCGGGGTGACTATCCCCGCTCGCGCAGCTGAGCGACGCGTTCCGATTTTTCGAGTAGTGCCGGTGGTGCCCACCCCCGACGTCCTGACAGACGAAGGGTATTTCATAGCAGTCCGAAAGGAGAGTGCTCATGTCAAGAATCATCGAGAAGATCGCCTGGCTCGTCGAGGATCAGGGCGGCGTGACGGCCATTGAATATGGCCTGATCGCCGCGCTGATCGCGATCGGCATCGTCGCCGCGTTGACGACCGTCGGTACCGATCTGAAGACCGTATTCAACACGGTCGCCGACGATCTGGATTCGATAGTAGCTGCGATTTGATGGACGGTGCGGCGAACGGCTCGTCCGATTCGTTCGTTGGCACCACACGGCATTAACAACATGCCTCGACGTATCGATGCCGGATCAATCGATCCTGCCGGCCCGCGAGGGATCTGAAAGTGATTACGCAAGGAGATCATCATGTCCAAGTTCATTCAACAAGCCAGCCGTTTCATCCGCGATGAAGACGGTGTGACGGCCATCGAATACGGCCTGATCGCCGCACTGATCGCCATCGGCATCATTGGCGCCCTGACGACGGTCGGCAAGGACCTCAAGACCGTGTTCGCCACGATCGCGGACGACCTGGATTCGGCGGTCGCAGCCATCTGATGGATCGTGCCGCGGACGGCTCTGCCGGTGCAGCGCTCGAGCCGTCCCCGGTCATCTGATCAACCCGGAACCGGAGACCATCATGCAAGCCAGGATGCGCGTCGTACGTCGCTGGATCAGCGACGAGCAGGGTGTGACGTCGACCGAATATGCGTTGCTCGGCGCGATGTTCGCGGTTGCGGTGCTGGGCAGCGTCGTCACGCTGAAAGGCTCGCTTGCCGATACGTACGAGGTGATCGCTTCAGCCGTGACGGCCGCCGTGGTCACCGCGCTGGCAATGGTCTCCTGATCCGCCGACTCCACCGATTCCACCGGTTCCACCGATTCGACTGCGAGGTTCGCCATGCTCCCCGTTGCGCCGCCTTACCCGGTTCCGTTGTGCGTGACGCTGCTCGCCGTCGCCGCGGCCAGCACGGACATCGCGACCCGTCGCATTCCGAACCGTCTCGTCCTGCTCGGCCTGGCCGGAGCGCTGGTTGCCCAGTGCCTGTTGCACGGTGTCGTGGCAGGTGCACTCGGCTGGCTCGCCGGCGCCGCGACCGGCTTCGGCATGCTGCTGCCGTTCTACCTGTTGCGCGGCATGGCGGCCGGCGACGTGAAGCTGATGCTCGCGATCGGCGCCTGGGTCGGCGCGGAAATGACGTTTTACATTGTGCTGGCCACCTTCCTGGCCGGCGGGATCGGCGCCATCGCCGTCGCGCTGCTGCGCGGGCGGATGCGCCAGATGTGGGCGAACGTGCACGCGTTGATCGCGTTGCGCTCGCGAGGCGCGAGCGCCGAGGCCGCCGGCGGCCCCGTCGAAATCGCATCGGTCGGCACGCTGCCGTACGGCGTGGCGATCGCGGCCGGCACGCTGGGCATGCTGTTCGCGTCGTGCGCATAGCGCGACGCATCCGCAACGAGGACGGAACGATCATGAACACGAATTACACCGAACCGAGACGCGACGCACAGGTGGCACGCCTGCCCGATCCGTTGCCGTCGCGGGAAGTGCATACGAAGCTGGGCGCGCAGTTGCCCGCGGCGCCGCGCTCGCTCGAGGAAACCGGGTTGAGCCTGACGTTCGTTGCCGGCCTCGTGCTGAAGTCGACACTGGTGCTCGGCCGCCCATCATACGGCGACCTGGTCGAACGGCACTGCCTGTCGCTCGCGGTGCTCGACGACGTCTTCGCATTCCTGGTGCGTGAGCACCTCGTCGAACTCACCCATCGCGGTGCGACCGATCTGGACGTGACGTTCCGCCTGACCGAGGCGGGCCGGGTGCTCGCACTGGAAGAAGGGGCGCGCAGCGGCTACAGCGGTCCCGCGCCGGTGACGCTCGATGCCTATATCGAGTGCCTGAACGCGCATTCGGTACGCAAGCTGAATATCAGCCAGAACGAAGTGTGGGCGGCGTTCGAAGGGATCGTGATCGACACGTCGCTGCTCGATGCGGCGGCTGCCGCGCTGAACGCCGGCCGTCCGCTGCTGATCTACGGCCCGGCCGGCAGCGGCAAGACCTTCCTCGCCGAGCGGCTCGGCTCGCTGATGCGCGGCCGCGTGCCGGTGCCGCACGCGATCTGCGCGGCCGGCGAAGTGATCCAGATCTACGACCCGCTCGTGCACGTCGACGCGGACACGCCGTCCGGCGGCCTGTCGGTCGATCGCCGCTGGCGCCTGTGTCAACGGCCGGTCGTGATGTCGGGCGGCGAACTGACGCTCGACGAGCTCGACCTGCGCCGCGACGAGGCCGCCGGCTTCTACCAGGCGCCGCCGCACATGAAGGCGAACCTGGGCATGTACGTCGTCGACGATCTCGGCCGCCAGCGCGTCGAGCCGCGCGACCTGCTCAATCGCTGGCTGCGCCCGCTCGATCGTGGCGTCGATTTGCTGACGCTCGAATCCGGCAACCGCTTCGTGATGCCGTTCGACGTCTGGCCGGTGTTCTCGAGCAACCTGTCGCCGGAGCAGCTGGGCGACGAGGCATTCCTGCGCCGCCTCGGTTCGAAGCTGCACGTCGGCGCGATGTCGATCGACGACTACCGCCAGGTGTACAACGCGGCCTGCGCATCGCTCGGACTCGTATCGGCGAGCGATGCATTCGACTACCTGCTGCATCGGCTGCACCTGCCGACCGGCAAGGCGTTTCTCGCCTGTTTCCCGGCGGACCTGCTGCGTCTCGTGGCCGCCGGCGCGCGTTACCGCGGCGATCCGCCCGAGGTGACGCACGACGCACTGTACGACGCGTGGGCGAGCTATTTCGGCGCGGCACCCGAACGTGACGGCAGCCATCCGCCGCCCGTCGAGCGCGGTGGCCGTACGTTCATTACCGGTTGAGCCGTTTCTTTCACGATTCGTCGAGGAGCATTGCCATGAAAAACAGTCGAGCGGTCATGATGCTGGTCGTCGCGATGATCGCGGGTCTTGCCGCGGTCGTGTTCGCGTCCCACTGGCTGGTGCAGACATCCACGAGCTCGGTCACGCCGGTCGCGGTGGCCAACACCGACCTGAACCTGGGCGAACCGCTCGGGCCGAACCAGATCCACATGGTCAGCTGGCCGTCGGGCAGCGTGCCCAACGGAGCGTTCACCGATACGAAGGGGCTCGAAGGGCGCGTCGTGCGCACCAGCCTCGCACGCGGCGAGCCGGTGATCGAGTCGAAGCTCGCGCCGGTCGGCACGAAGGGCGGGCTGTCCGCGGTCATCGCCGACGGCAGCCGCGCGATCACGGTGCGCGTGAACGACGTGGTCGGCGTCGCGGGCTTCGCGCTGCCGGGCAACTACGTCGACGTGATCGTCAACACGCAGGAACAACAGGGCAAGACCGACGGGCAGAGCATCTCGAAGATCGTGCTCGAGCACATCCTCGTGCTCGCCGTCGCGCAGCAGGTCAGCCGCGACGACACGGCGCCGAAGGTCGTCAACGCCGTGACGCTGGAAGTCACGCCCGACCAGGCCGAACGGCTCGATCTCGCACGCAGCGTCGGCACGCTGTCGCTCGTGCTGCGCAACCAGGTCGACCAGAAGACGCTGAACACCGACGGGGCGACCAAGCTGACGCTGCTCGGCAAGGAGCCCGCACCCGAAGCGCCCCCGGCACCGGCCCGTGTGAAGACGGTACGCGTGCACGTCGCATCGCACGCGGCGCCGGAGGTACGGCGCGACTGCGTCGGCGTGCTGACGGGCGTGAAGGGCAGCGTCGAGTGTTTCTGAATCAGTTCATTGAAGTCACATAAACGGCCGCCGGCAACGCGCGGTGGCCCTGGAAGTCGATAACCGGCACGGCGCCGGTCTCTCGGGGGATCAGACGAAATGAAGATCAAACCGCAATGCACAGGTACCGGGCCGCTGCAGACACGCGTCGCACGGGGCACGATGATGGCCGCGATCCTCTGTTCGGGATGGCTGACCGTTTATGGCGCACTCGCGCAGGAAGGCGTCGAGTCGGCCGCGCTGACCAAGGGCGGCGCCAGCGCGCCGGCCGCGGTCGGCAAGGGGCCGATGCAGATGACGATCAGCATGGCGCCGGTGGCGGCCGCCGCGCCCGCCGCAGCGGCGGGGCCGCTGCGCGGACCGAACTGCGTCGGCGCCGTGCGCGAATCGACCAGCGTCAACGTGCCGCTCGGCAAGTCGCTGCTGGTGCCGATGCCGGAGCCGGTCCGTAATCGAACGATCGGCAATCCGGCCGTCGCGCAGGCCACGATGGTATCGCCGCAGACGCTGTACATCCTCGGGCTTGCGGTCGGCACGACCAACATGATCGTGCAGGGCAAGAGCGGTGCATGCCGTGTGATCGACGTCGCGGTCGGGGCGGATGCCGGCGGCCTGCAGGCGTCGCTGATGCAGCTGATGCCGAACGAGCGCGACATCCATGTGTCGACCGCCGCCGGCACGATCGTGCTGGCCGGCACGGTGTCGAGCTCGATGGCCGCGCAGCAGGCCGTGCAGATCGCCCGTGCGTACGGTGACAGCGCAGGCGATCCGGCGGGCGGCGGCAAGGCGGGTGGTGTGCTCAACATGCTGAACGTCACGTCGCCGCAGCAGGTGATGCTCGAGGTGAAGGTGGCCGAGGTGTCGAAGACGCTGATCAACCAGATGGGCAGCGCGCTCAACATCCAGGGCGGGTTCGGTTCGTGGAGCGGCGCGCTGGTCAGCAACCTGCTCGCGGGCGTCGCAACCGGGATCGCCTTCAGCAAGGCGAACAACAAGCCGTTCAACCTCGCGGCCGACGCGCAGAACACCGACAACCTGGTCAAGATCCTCGCGGAGCCGAATCTCGTGACGATCAGCGGCCAGGAAGCGACGTTCCTCGCCGGCGGCAAGATCTTCATCCCGATCCCGCAAAGCAGCGGCAACGGCACGTCGTCGATCACGCTGCAGGAAGAGGAATTCGGTGTCGCGCTGAAGTTCACGCCGACCGTGCTGGGCAATGGCCGGATCAGCCTGAAGGTCGCGCCGGAAGTGTCGGAGCTGTCGCAGACGGGCGTCACGCTGAGCGCGACCAACATCGGCGGCACGTCGATCCTGCCGCTGATCACGACGCGGCGCGCATCGACGACGGTGCAGATGGGTGACGGCGAAACGTTCGCGATCGGCGGGCTGATCAAGGACAACGGGACCGGCGCACTGAAGGCGCTCCCGGGTGTCGGCGAAATTCCCGTGCTCGGCGCGCTGCTCCGCAGTACATCGTTCCAGCAGGACCGCACCGAGCTGATCTTCGTGATCACGCCGCACCTGGTGAAGCCGCTGCAGACCGCCGACGTGCCGCTGCCGACCGACAGCTTCTCGAAGCCGAACGAAATCGACGTGTACGCGACGGGCAACATGGAAGGCCGCGGTGGTGTGCGCAAGCCTGGTGCTCAACCGGCGAGCGGCGCGGCAGCCGCACCGCAGACCCCGGCCCAGGCACCGGCCCCCGCACCGGTACCGCAATCGGAAGCGCCCGCCGGCCCGGCCGCCGCGCTGCCCGCACCGCGCGCGCCGCAGGGGGCGGACGCACAGCCGCCGGCGCCGGCCGAGCCACAGAAGACGCCTGCACCTGCACCGGTTGCCGCAGCCGTACCGCAGCACGATACCGCCAACGCGGCCCGCATCGCGCGCATCGAAGCCGCCGCCGCACGTCTTGCGGCAGCCGGTTCCGACACGCCGGCCCAGCCGGCGGGGCAGCCGAAGCGCCGGACACCGGCGGCGGCCCATGCGCAGCAGGTCGTGCGCGTGAGCGCGGCACCCGAATCCACCGATCGTTGAAGCCATCCAAGGGGACGCTCATGAAATCCGCCTACCTCGTTATCGTGCGCCGCGTGGCGCTCGCCGCACCGCTCGCGTTCGCGCTTGCCGGCTGCATGTCGTCGACCCCGGTGTGGGACACCCGCTTCGGCGATTCGGTCCGCGCCGTGACCCAGGCCCAGATCATCGACCCGCATGCCGGCGAACACGCGGCCTCGGTGTCGGCGCCGGGGGTCGACGGCGCTGCCGCCGCGGCCGCGCTCGACAATTACGACAAGTCGTTCAAGCAAACCGTGCCGCCCGCCAATGCGTTCGTGATCGGCATCGGCAAGTCCACCCAGTAACGACGGCACGCTCAGGGAGAACGCCATGAACAGCGCAGCCCGTTATCCGAAAGTCATGCGTCGCAGCCTGCATCGCCAGCGCGGTGCCGTCGCGATCATCGTCGGCCTCTCGCTGGCGGTGATGATCGGGTTCGTCGGCCTGGCGCTGGATCTCGGCAAGCTGTACGTCACGCGCAGCGAACTGCAGAACAGCGCCGATGCCTGCGCGCTGTCGGCTGCGCGTGACCTGACTTCGGCCATCAGCCTGTCGGTGGCCGAGGCGGACGGCATCGCCGCCGGCCACCTGAACTTCGTGTTCTTCCAGAACAAGTCGGTGCAGATGTCGACGAACGCGAACGTCACGTTCAGCGACTCGCTGTCCAACGCGTTCCTGACGAAGAACTCGGTCACGACGCCGGCGAACATCAAGTACGTGCAGTGCACCGCGACGTTGAGCAACATCGCGCACTGGTTCGTCGAGATACTGAACGTGCTGCCGGGCACGAAGCTCGCGAACGCGGCGGAGGTGTCGGCCAGCGCGATCGCCACCGTCGGCGGCGGGCAGACGACCTGTGCGATCCCGGTGTTCGTGTGTCGCGGCCCGTCCGACCCGGCGTACAAGGTCGGCGACTGGATCTCGTCGCCGTCCGGGTCGTCGTCGACCTACGGGCCGGGCAACTTCGGCTGGGCGGCGCTCGACGGCACGACGAACGAAACCACGCTCTCCGGCGAGCTGTCGGGCAACACCTGCAACATCAAGAGCCCGCCGGATCTCGCCACCACGGGCCTGAAGTCGGCGTCGCTGCGCGCCTGGAATACGCGCTTCGGCATCTATACGAACGGCGCGAACGGCTCGAGCGGCCAGCCCGACTTCACCGGCTACGCGTATGTCGGCCCGAACTACGGGCCGCCCGGAACGGCCGGCATCAAGGGCGATGCGTACACGCAGTTCGTGGCCGACCGTGCAGCCTTCAAGTCCTACCAGGGCGACGGCGCGCCGCCGACGGGCAGCGGGATCAACACCAACGGCACCGCGACGGCGAGCAACTACCAGACTTTCGGCAGCGACCGCCGCGTCGCGCTCGCGCCGGAGGGCGACTGCTCGACGCTGTCGGGCAGCAGCGGCAAGGTGCATGTCACGCAATGGGATTGCGTGCTGATGCTCGATCCGCTGCCGTTCAGCTCCGGTAGCGGCCCGCTTGTCGCGCACCTCGAATACCTCGGATCGTCGGTCTCCGGCAACAATCCGTGCGCGACGCACGGCTTGCCGGGCAGCGGCAGCGCGTCCGGGACCCAGGTCCCGATGCTCGTTCAATAGCGGAGAGCGGATCATGAAAAAGCCCCCGTTTCGCCGTTCGCGCACCCGAGGCGCCGTCGCCGTCGAGTTCGCGCTCGTGCTGATGCCGATGATCATGCTCGCGACCGGCGTGGCCGAGTTCGGCCGCGCGATCTACCAGTTCGAGACGCTGACCAAGGCGACGCGCGATGCGGCGCGCTACCTGTCGGTCTGGTTGCCGAGCGACAGCGCGTATCCGGCCTCGCAGGCGCAGTGCCTCGTCGTCTACGGCAGCACGACGTGCGGCGCCGCCGGCACCGAGCTGGTGCCGGGGCTCACGACGTCGATGGTGACGATCTGCGACGCGCAGCGCACGACCGGCTGCAGCGACACGTCCGACCCGGCGCAGTTCGCGAACCTGCCGACCTACGACTCGAACAACAACGCGTCAGGCGGCACCGCGACGGGCGCGATCAACGTCGTCGAAGTGAAGATCACGGGCTACAAGTACCAGCCGATCCCCGCGTTCCCGGGGCTGCCGTCGATCACCTTCAACAACATCGTCACCGTGATGAGGCAAGTGTCATGAACACGCGCCATGCCCACCCGTCGCGCCGGCGCGCCCAACGCGGCTCGGCGATCGTCGAGTTCGCGCTGATCGCATCGATCCTGATCATGCTGCTGATCGGCATCTTCGAATTCGGCCGCGTGCTGTTCTACTGGAGCACCGCGAGCGAAGCCGTGCGCCTGGGCGCGCGCACGGCGGTGGTCTGCGACGTGAATGCGGCCGGCGTCGTGAAGCGCGTGAGATCGCTGCTGCCGCTGCTGTCGAACGCGAACGTGTCGGTGAACTACTCGCCCGCAAGCTGTGACGTGAATTCGTGCGCGTTCGTGACAGTCAGCGTCACGAACGTCACCGTCAAGACGATGATCCCGTTCGTGAACGTCACGGTGACGATGCCGCCGTTCACGACGACACTGCCGCGCGAAAGCCTGACTTCCGCGACCGGCGGCGCCAACTGCAATTGATCGAACAGGCGAGGCACACGACATGATCAACATTCTCGTAGCTTCCGACGACACCGCGCGACTCACGCAGATCGCGCGCCTCGTGGCCGACTGCGGACGCTATCGCGCGACACGCGCGACCGGCCGCCCGTCGCAGATCGAACATCGCACCGACGGGCTCGACGCGTTCGACATCCTGCTGGTCGACGGCACGTCGCTCGACCCGTCCGAGCTGTCGGCGATCGAGCGCATCTGCCGCGCGCACGCGGGCCTGACCTGCATTCTCGTGACGGCCGATGCGTCGCCGCACGTGCTGCTCGACGCGATGCGTGCGGGCGCGCGCGACGTGCTGCAGTGGCCGCTCGACCCGCAGGCGCTCGGCCACGCGCTCGAACGGGCCGCCGCGCAAAGCACGCGACGCGACACCGACGATACGCGGATCGTGTCGTTCATGTCGTGCAAGGGCGGGGCCGGCACGAGCTTCGCCGCCAGCAACCTCGCATTCGAGATCGCGGAAGGCTTCAAGCGCCGCGTGCTGCTGATCGACCTGAACCAGCAGTTCGCCGACGCGGCGTTCCTCGTCAGCGACGAAACCCCGCCGTCGACGCTGCCGCAGCTGTGCGCGCAGATCGAGCGGCTCGACAGCGCGTTCCTCGACGCGAGCGTCGCGCACGTGACGGAAAACTTCCACGTGCTCGCGGGCGCAGGCGATCCGGTCAAGGCCGCCGAGATGCGCGAGGACGCGCTCGAATGGATCCTGGGCGTCGCCGCGCCGCGTTACGACTTCGTGGTCTTCGACGTCGGCGTCTGCATCAATCCGCTGTCGATGGTCGCGCTGGATCGCAGCGACCAGATCGAGCTCGTGCTGCAACCCGCGATGCCGCACGTGCGCGCGGGCCGCCGGTTGCTGGAGATCCTCGTGTCGCTCGGCTACTCGACCGACCAGATGCGGCTGATCGTGAACCGCGCGACGCGCGCGAGCGACCGCACCCGCACGGCGCTCGAGGAAGTGCTCGGCCTGCACGCGGCCTGCATGATTCCCGACGATGCCGACACCGTGCTCGAAGCGATCAACCAGGGCCATCCGGTGTCGCGGGTCGCGCGTGGCACGGGGGTCGTCCGTGCGTTGCAGGGGTATGCGAAGCAACTCGTCGAAGGGGAGGTGCGCGCGGAGCACGGCGCGACGCACAGCGAACCGCTGATGTCCCGGCTGTTCGGCCGCAAGGCCACGCCGAAGCTCAAGTCCATGTAAATCTTTCGGGGAACCATCATGTCATTGCGCGAACAGATGTCCTTGCAACGGGCCCAGCCGCCGGCGGCGGGCAGCGACCCGGCCGGCCCGGCCCATTCGTCGGTGCGCGACGCATACCAGAAGCTGCGCCGCGAAATCCACCTGGCCGTGCTCGAACGCGTCGAGCTCGAGCGCCTGTCGCGGATGCCGCAGGAATCGGTCCGCATGGAGATCGGCCTGCTGATCACGCGCATCCTCGACGAGGAGCGGCTGCCGGCGAACGACATCGAGCGGCGGCAGCTCGCGATCGACGTGTACGACGAGATGTTCGGTTTCGGCCCGCTCGAAGCGCTGCTGCGCGACCCGAGCATTTCCGACATCCTCGTGAACACGTACCGGCAGGTCTATGTCGAGCGCTTCGGCCAGCTCGAACTGACCGACGTGACGTTCTACGACGACGCACACCTGATGAAGGTGATCGAGAAGATCGTGTCGCGCGTCGGGCGCCGCATCGACGAATCGAGCCCGATGGTCGACGCGCGGCTGCCCGACGGCTCGCGCGTGAACGCGATCATCCCGCCGTCCGCGATCGACGGGCCGTTGATGTCGATCCGGCGTTTCGCGGTCAATCCGCTGAAGATGGACGACCTCGTGCGCTACCACAGCCTGACGCCGCCGATGGCCGAGCTGCTCGACGCGCTGTCGCGCGCGAAGGTGAACGTGCTGGTGTCGGGCGGCACCGGCAGCGGCAAGACGACGCTGCTCAACATCCTGTCCGGCTTCATTCCGCGCAACGAGCGGATCGTGACGATCGAGGATGCCGCCGAACTGCAACTGCAGCAGCCTCACGTGCTGCGGCTCGAAACGCGACCGCCGAACATCGAAGGCAAGGGCGAGATCACGCAGCGCACGCTGGTGCGCAACGCGCTGCGGATGCGCCCGGACCGGATCATCCTCGGCGAAGTGCGCGGCGCCGAAGCGCTCGACATGCTCAACGCGATGAACACCGGCCACGAAGGCTCGCTCGCGACGATCCACGCGAACACCCCGCGCGACGCGCTGACGCGGCTCGAGAACATGGTCAGCATCTCCGGCCTGACGCTGCCGCCGAAGACGATGCGCCAGCAGATCACATCGGCGATCTCGGTGGTCGTGCAGGCCGCGCGGCTGACCGACGGCAGGCGCAAGATCGTCAGCATCCAGGAACTGACGGGGATGGAGGGCGACATCATCAACATGCAGGAGATCTTCACGTTCAAGCGAACGGGCGTGGACCGCGACGGTTCGGTACGCGGCCACTTCTGCGCGACCGGCGTGCGGCCGAAGTTCGTCGAGCGGCTGCAGGCGTTCGGCATCAACCTGCCGGATTCGCTGTACGACCCGTCTCAGCGGTACGAGACGAACTGACGACAGGGCGCCGTTCGCTGCCGGGGAGGCTTCATGAACACGATCTTTTACGGTTTTGTGATTCTCACCTTCGTCGCGGTGGTCCTCGCGATCGAAGGCGGTTATCAATGGTGGAACGCGCGGCATGGCGCTGCCGCGCGCCGGATCGAATCGCGCATCCGCTCGATGTCGGCCGGCGGCAACGTCCAGCAGGAACGGCTGTCGATCCTGAAGAAGCGGATGCTCGACGAATCGAAGCCGTTCGACCGGCTGCTGCTGCGCATGCCCCGCGTGCATCGGCTCGATCTCGTGATCCAGCAGTCGGGCCTCGACTGGACGCTGCCGAAGCTGATCATGCTCAGCGTGGCGTTCGCGGCGTTCGCGTGGGTTGCGCTGAGCTTCGCGACGTTGCCGCAGCTCGCGGCGCTGCCGGTCGCGCTGTTCGCCGGATGCCTGCCGATGATGTACGTGATGCGCTGCCGCGGGAAGCGGATGCGCAAGCTCGAGCGGCAGTTGCCGGACATCTGCGACATGATCGCGCGCGCGCTGCGTTCCGGCCACTCGTTCACGAGCACGCTCGGGATGGTCGGCGACGAGTTTCCCGATCCGATGGGCGGCGAGTTCAGGGTCACGTTCGACGAGGTCAACTACGGCGTGTCGCTGCACGACGCACTGCTGAATCTCGTCACGCGCGTGCCGGTGCAGGACCTGCGCTACTTCGTGATCGCGGTGCTGATCCAGCGCGAGACGGGCGGCAACCTGGCCGAGCTGCTCGACAGCATCGCCGCGCTGATCCGCGAGCGTTTCAAGCTGTTCGACAAGGTGCGCGTGCTGTCGGCGGAAGGGCGGCTGTCGGCATGGATTCTCGGGCTGCTGCCGTTCGGCACCGCCGCGGTGATGGCGCTGCTGAACCGCGAATTCCTGTCCGTGCTCTGGGAGGACCCGGCGGGGATCCGGATGGTCGGCACGATGCTGGTGTCGATGCTGTTCGGGCTGATCTGGATCCGCCGTATCGTCCGCATTCGCGTCTGACGCGCGAGCCGTATAACGAACCGTTGCGAGGCTGTCATGCAAAACCTGAGCGTAGTCCAGGCCGTGATGCTGGGCGGCTTGTTCCTCTTCGTGGCCGGCGGCGCGCTCGTCGCGATGCTGCTGTTCGCGCCACGCAGCATCCAGCGCCGGATCCAGCAGGCCGGCGGGACCGGGGCGGGCGCGACCGGCGCGGCGGGCACGGGCGACGGCGACGACCTGGCGTCGCGCTGGGTCGCGAAGCTGGTCGAGCTGTCCACGCCGATCTCGAAGCTGTCGGTGCCGAAGGAGGGCTGGGAGAATTCACCGCTGCGCATCCGGCTCATGAATGCCGGCTGGCGCAACCAGAGCGCGGCCGCCCTGTATTTCACCGCGAAGACGGCGCTCGCGCTCGGGTTGCCGTGCGTGGCGTTGATGGTGCTGATCACGACGTCGCTCGGCGACGAGCGTGCGATCCTGTCGGTCATCCTCGTCGCGCTCGCCGGCATCGGCTACTACATCCCGAACGTCGTGCTGTCGCAGCGGGTCAAGGTGCGCCAGCAGAAGATCTTCGAGGATTTCCCGGACGCGCTCGACCTGCTGACGGTGTGCGTCGAAGCGGGGCTCGGGCTCGATGCCGCGCTGATGAAGGTGAGCGAGGAGCTGCGGTTCAGCAGCGAGGTGGTCGCGAGCGAACTCGACCTGCTGCTGCTCGAGATGCGCTCCGGCTTCACGAAGGAGACGGCGCTGCGCAATCTCGCGCTGCGTACCGGCGTGGAGGACATCGAGTCGTTCTGCGCGATGCTGATCCAGGCCGACCGCTTCGGCACGAGCATCAGCGAATCGCTGCGCGTGCTGTCCGACATGCTGCGCACGCGGCGGCGGATGCGCGCGGAAGAGCGGGCCGCGAAGATCGCGCTGAAGCTGCTGTTCCCGCTGATCTTCTTCATTTTCCCCGCACTGATGATGGTGCTGCTCGGGCCGGCGATGATTCACGTCTATCGCGTGCTGCTGCCGACGTTCGTGGGCATCGGGCAGTGAGTGGCGCAGCGGCGTTGCGCCGGTTTCGTCGATCAAGGTTTTGCGTGCCGGACGGCCACCCCCGCCGGCCGGCACGGTAACAGGCTTCATGGAGGCTCCCTCCCCAGGCGGCGCCGCGAGACAGGTTGACCATAGCGGCGTCAAGGCATCCTGGACCCATGGTCGGCCATGGAACGAGCCGTAGTCCACCGCCCACACGGGTGGCCCCCTACTGCTTTCGCAAAACCTGCGATGGCGAATCGGCGCGGGCGAGCGCACAGGCATGCCGATAATCGGTCGCCGTCCTGTTGAAGTGCCGGCGAAACAAGCGCGCCAGGTAATCGCCGTTGCCGAGCCCGCAGCGGCGCGCGATGGAGTCGATCGACAGCGCGGTGCGTTCGAGCATCCGGCACGCGTTGGCCAGCCGGACTTGCGTCAGATAGGCGATGGGCGACGTGCCGATTATCCGCGTGAAATTGCGCAGCAGGGTGCGCTCGCTCATGGCGACGAGGCTGGCGGCCTGTCGCACCGTCACCGGGTGGGCGAAGTTGCATGCCATCCACTCGGCGACGTGCCGAATTTTCGTCGGCATCGGCCATTCGTTCAGCGGCGCGCGGATCGTTGCGGATTCATTCGGGTCACCCGCGTTCGACGCTGTCGCTCGACGCATGAAATGACATCGTGTTGTTACGCCGAAGCGATTCGCCATTCATGTCATTTTTATCTCCGCAGTTGCAGATCGGGCAGGTAAAGGGGCGAATATCCGAGGTGAATGGCAGCAAGCGTGGTGTCCTGTCGTTGGAGGGCGGGTATTGTCGATGCCGATTCGGACAGATGGTGTCCTGATGCGGGACACCATGCTCGCCATCTGCCGATTCGTGTCGACACCTGTCGTGGTGATTCGGATTCCATATTTAGTCGATTCGGATCGACGCAAACCGGGTCGCAGCTTGCGCCGTCCGACTATCGATTCTCGGCGTGAGATGCAACCATCGCATCGAGCCGCGTAGCGATCAGCGCGAACAGATCCCGCCGCACCGTGATTCGTCCGTCGGGCAGACGCGCGGCGGACGCATGCAGGGAACGGTCGAGCGTGTCGAGCGCCGACGGGATGTCGAGCGCGCCCGCGATGGCCCAGTGTCCCGAGCGCTTCCGGGGAAGCTCGCGTGCATCACCGGCGAACAGCGCGATTTCGGTGCGGGCGTGATCGAGCGACCTGTTCAATGCACCGTTTGCGCCGATACAGTTCCAGCAGAATCCATCGGACCGACGTGCAGCCGGTTTGACGACGTGCACCACGATGTCGGCGCCGGCGGCAGCACGATCGCGAGCGATGCGCCAATCCAGTCGCGTAGGCTTTGACCTTGGTCCGGTGAGCCATGCTTGTGCCTCGTGTTCGTCGATTCCCCACAACCGCAACGCAATGCGAAGTGCCGTCCGGTCGCCGTGCACGGCGCGCGCTTTCGATGCGTTGTCGAGGTTCGGGTTACCGATGGGTTGGGTCATGGGTGGGATTCGCAAGTGAAGGGATGCCGATGGTGCGCCTCCATCGGGTCAAAATCTGTCCCGTTCCGTTTGGAAGTGCAGATCTCGTGTTGTCGAGCGGGATCACACGAATTATTTTTGGGGCGCCGCTATTGCCGGCCGGATCTCGGGACGTCATTTGTCCCGATGCGCGGTTAACGTAGCGAACCGAATGATCGACGCAGCCGGATACACCGCTCGCAATCGAGCGGAGTCGACCGCGAGAAGTTCGTCGATCTGATCGGCAGGTTCTCTCCGAACAAAGGTCGGAGAGGTTGTACGGCGCACGATTTTCCGTGGAAAGCAGCGCCGCTCCCGTGCCATCGTTTCGGTTTCGGCGCTGTCGCAATGGCACGCCGTCTGACCGAATCGATGCGCGCACAACTTAATTCGAGGTTTGAACATGACCCATTACCCGTCACCGCTCGAAAGTCTTGCGGCGTTTGCCATTGCGTTCGCCGCCGGCGTGTTGTCGACGGCCGCGCTCGCCAAATACATCGACAAGGTGGCGGCCGATGCACGGCGAGTGGCGACGGAAGGCAACTGAGCGCGCCGTCGGGCGCCGGCATGCCGGGGGGCGGGGCGTGCGTGCTGGCGGCTTTGCCCGAATCTCCGATGTCTGGGCGGATCTCCGAGCGAAGGGGCATTCAAGAAATCGGGTCGGGTGCCGTTAACCAGTGAGGTTCCATTTTCAACGCCCGGATTGATCGCTATGCCAGACCTCGATCGCGACATCATGCGCCTGTTGCCGGATGCCGGCACTCAGGCCGATTACGTGACCACGCCAGACCTGTATGTGCGCATGCAGGAGACCGTGCCCGACATTCCGTCGATCAAGACCGTGCTGCGTCGTCTCGCCGAACTGGAAGCACGCGGGCTGGTCGAGACCGACCGGCGCGGCACGGCATCGGTATGGCGGCGCAAGGCCGGCGCGAGCGGGATGGCCGCGAAGGCCGGGTCGATCATGAGCTTCGACGAGGCGCTCGCGCTGCAGACGCTACGGCGCTTTTCGTCGCGGCAAATTCCGGGACTCGTGGCCGATTCGATTTCCGCGTTGTTTCAGATCGCCGAAACGCGGCTGCAGCGGCCGGTCAGCGAATCCGAGCGCAAGTACGCCCGCTGGACGACCAAGGTCGCGGTCGAGAGCGGAGGCTTCTCGCTGCACTATCCGGCCATCGATCGCAAGATTTTTGCGGCGGTGTCGCGCGCGCTGTTCGAAGAGCGCAAATTGCGGATCGTTTACCGGCCGCGCCACAACGCGGACAACGAGAAGTCGAAGGTCGTGCTGCCGCTCGGCCTCGTCGAAGTCGGCGGTCTCGTCTATATGGTGGGGGGCACGGAAGGCCGGCCGGACCCGACGCTGTACCGGATGGACCGGCTCTGGCGCGCCGAGGCGATGCTCGAATCGTTCGATTATCCCGCGTCGTTTTCGCTCGAAGTCTACGTCAAGCAGCAGCGCCGCTTCGACTTCATGGTCGACAAGGAAGTGGCGCTTTCGCTCAAGTTCGTCAACCAGGCCGGCGACCATCTGCTGGAGGCGCCGCTGTCGCTCGACCAGACGACGCGTCGCGCCGACGATGCGCTGTTCGTGCAGGGCACCGCGATGCTGAGCCAGCGGCTGCGCTGGTGGCTGCGATCGTTCGGCCCGAACGTCGAGGTGCTGGGTCCGGCGAGCCTGCGCGCCGAACTGGCGGCCGAGGCACGTGCGCTCGCGCAGATCTACGGCGAATAGCGGGCGACGCATGGCACTGATCTTTCCGAGTGGCTGGGATGCGCTTCCCGTCAGTGGCGCGGCACAGCGCGAAATCGAGACGCTCGAGACGTTGCGCACCGGCCTGCCGGACAGCTACACCGTCTACCACGGCGTGCACTGGACTCAGCTCGACAAGGGTTTTGCCATTTTCGGCGAGGCTGATTTCGTGATCGTGGGGCCGTCGGGCCGTGTGCTGGTGATCGAGCAAAAATCCGGCTTGCTCGAAGAAACCCCTGACGGACTGACCAAGGTGTACGGGACGACCCGCAAGAGCGTGCGGTCGCAGTTGGCCCGGACGATCGCCGGAATGCACGGCCGTTTTTACGCGGCGTTCGGCGCGACGCGGTATCGGCTCGAGGAGTTGCTGTACTGCCCGGACTACCGTGTGGCGCAGCCGGACATCGCCGGCGTCAACCCGGCGCGGATCGTCGACTCGGAACGCCGTGCCGAGCTGGCGTCGATCATCCAGACGATCCTTCCCGCCGACGAACCGCGCCTTCCCTCCGTCGACCGGATTCACGCGTTCCTGGCCGACGAGCTGTCATTGATCCCGGACGTGGGCGCGGCGATCGGCGCGGCGGCCCGCATCGTCACGCGAATTTCGGGTGGCCTCGCGACGTGGGCGCGCGCGATCGAATGCCGGCCGTTTCGCCTGCGGGTGATCGGCACGGCCGGCTCCGGCAAGACGCAGCTCGCGCTACGCGTGCTCGAAGACGCATCGAAGGCCGGACGGCGGGCGCTCTATCTGTGCTTTAACCGGCCGCTGGCCGATCATCTGCGGCGGATCGCGCCGGCCGATGCCACCGTGCTCACCTATCACACGCTTTGTCAGCAGGCCGCAGCCCGACACGGCGTCACGCTCGACTTTTCCGACGGAAACGTGTTCGAGCGGCTCGAACGCGTGTTCGGCGGCTCGACACCGAGCGACGCCGAGCGTTTCGACACGATCATCGTCGACGAAGGGCAGGACTTTCTGCAGGAATGGGTGGCGCCGATCGAGCGGCTGCTCCGCGGCGACGGCCGGCTGTGGTGGCTCGAGGATCCGATGCAGAACCTCTATCTGCGGGACGGTGTCGAGCTGCCGGGCTGGGTCGAAGTGCGGGCCATGTCGAACTATCGCAGCCCGCGGGACATCGTGCGCTTCGTCGGCGCGTTCGCAGGCGCGCCGATGGGATTCGAAGCGGCCAGCCCGTTCGACGGCTCGGACGTCGGCCTCATGACCTACGCCGACACGAGTGCCGCGCAGACGACGCGGCAGGCGATCGATGCCGCGCTCGCAGCCGGATTCGCGCTGCCGGACATTGCGCTGCTCAGTTTTCACGGGCGAGACAAGTCGCTGTTCACCGTGCTGGACCGGCTCGGCAGGCACACGTTGCGCAGCTTCACCGGCACATACGATGCGCGCGGCGAGCCGGTTTACCGGGAGGGCGAGTTGCGCTTCGAATCGGTGTTCAGGTTCAAGGGGCAAAGTGCGCCGTGCGTAATCCTGACCGAGGTCGATTTCGAGAAATTCGACGAGATCGCGCTGCGTCGGCTGTTCGTCGGCGCCACGCGCGCGACCGTCAAGCTGATCGTCGTGATGTCCGACCGTGCTGCACGGATGTTGATGGAGCGGATCGGGTAGCGGGCCAAACCGGGAGCGGGACGGCCACTGACGTGGACGTCCCCTGCCATTGATTCAATCATCGTTGGGGTGTCGTTCATGCAGATGTCGTGGGGGCTATTGGGCCCTGAATCGCTGATGGTCGAACGCCGGACGCGGACGCTGAATCTCGGCGCGTCAGTGCGAGCATTCAACGAACGGGCGGTGCCGGGGCTGGGTGGACTGTGGTTTGCCAAGCAGTTGTTCATGGCGACGCTCGGGGTGCGCGCGGCGGAACAAGCGCGCGCGAGCCGGCTGAAGGTAACCAATATCGAAGCGGGAAACGCGATCGAGGCGATTGCGTGCTGGTCCGGCTTCCGCCGCAATGGACATGCGCAGGATGCGCGGCTGCGCGGATTTCGCAAGCTCAACGGCCAGCAGAACCTGACTTTCGCGCGGGTACGCAAGCCGGGATTCTATGTCACCCAGCCGATGCGCATGTCGACCGTTCAGGCGCTGCCGTCGCTCGGTCTCGTCGAGACCGGCGCGAGCCGGTTCAATGCGTTCCGCTGCACGTCGACCGGGGCTGCACTGATCGACGCGCAGGCCAGCCGTTACGAGCCGTGCTACTACTCGCAGGGCGTGCTGGATTATCTGGTGCACTGGATGAGCCGCGGCGAGCGTCTGACGGACAAGGATGCGCTGGCCGATGCGTTGTCCCCGCTGGTGCCAATGGCATCGGATGCGCTGCAACTGGTCGCGCAGCAGTTGCGCATCGGCGGCGGCGATACGGATGCCTGGCAGGCAAGACGCCGGGCCGCGCTCGCGTGGGTGAACACGGTGCGCGAGGGGGGCGACGAGGATCGCACGCTCGGTTGGGACCGGCGGCCAGGCGCAATCGATGATGCGCACTGGAACGACTTGCGCGCGGGTTCGCGGCTGTTTCGCGCCCGGGACGAAGCGCTGGCCGTGCTCGACGCGCTGGAAAGCGCGATTGCGGCCAACGGAAGCCGGCCTTGCTTCGTGCTGGGCACCCCCATTCCCGATGCCGTTGCGGAGCGGCTCGAAATGCTTGCCCTCGCCGCGCAAGCGTTTCTCGACGAAGGACATGCCGATATCGGCGCGAATCAGTTTTGCCGCGAATGTATCGATCCCGATCATACGAAACGCCTGGAGACACTGGTGATGCGAGATGATCGGGTATTGCGCCTCAAGCATGGGCAGGTCGTCCCAGGCCCGGCATTTCGGGCTGGTGCGACCGCCGCGGCGGAGTCGGCCGAATCCGACGAAGCGGCGCCGACGGTGCGCGCGGGGATCGTCTGGCCCGCGGGCATCTCGTATCGCATTCAGAATCTGTTCCTGCTGAATGCCGATCTGCACGGCCAGCTCGAACACTGGCTCGAACCCCGCACCCCGGAGGCAGGCGCATGAGCGGCAACCCACAGGCCGTCAAGCGGCCGTCGCTGGCACAACATTTCGATGCACCGGATGGCCATCTCGGTCACTTCGGGTGGCTGTGCGGCTATTCGGCCGATGCGGCGTTTCTCAACGACGCGCAGGAGCGCTTTACAGGCCAGACCCATGCGCGGCGAGCGGCCGGCGGACGCGTTGCGCTCGCCATGATGCTCGATCCGGGCAATCCGCTGATCACGGTGGTCGACGTGCCGGGCCTGATTCATCTGCCCGTGCGAAGCGGCCTGGTACGTCCGTTCCATCTGCTGCACGCGAAAGTGGCGTTGCTCGGCTTTCGTCATCAGGAGGACGCATCGCGTTGGCGCGTGCGCCTGATCGTCTCCACCGGCAACTGGACGCGCCAGACGCTCGAGGACTGCCTGGATCTCGTGTGGAGCATCGACGTCGACAGCGACTCGCTGGCCGCTGGCGACGACGACACGAAGACGGCGTGTGCCGACGTGCGCACGGCGTGGAGAATGATCGAGCGGCTCATGCCGCATTTCGATGCGCGCATCTTCTCGGCCATTGGCGGGGCATTGCCGGGGGAGTCGGCGCACGCGGACGGACAATTGCGGCAGTGGATTGCGCAGTGCGAGCAGGCCGCCGGTCGCGCACGCCCTCGCTTCATCGACAACTGGGACAAGCCGTTGCTGACGCAACTGCCCGCGTTGGCGGAGCGTGCGACGGGTGGGGCGGCGTGCAACCGGCTCGCGATGGGCTCAGGCTTCTTCGAGTCGGTGCCGGACAAAGCCGGTGGCGCGCCGCCTTCGCTGCTGAAGATCATCGCCGAGCTGCAGCGAGCCGGTCGAATCACCGCGAACTGTCAGATCGACGTGTTCGTCAATCCCGACGCGTGCCAGGCGGTCGCAAGCTCGGTCACCGCACTGGCGGAGCACGGCGTGACGGTGCGAAGTGCGCATGCGCCGGAAGCCGTGTTCGGCAAGGCGGCGAACGAGCGGCGGTTGCTGCATGCAAAGTTTCTGTTTGCCGCGAACGAGCGCGGCAACTCCAATGCATGCACGAGCGCGTGGCTCTATCTGGGTTCGGGCAACCTGACGAAGCCGGGTTTCCTGTCGTCCGCCAAGCCGGGTGGCGGCAACCTGGAAGCCGGGGTCGTGTTTGCCACAGATCAATTGCAATGGGAGGCGCGGCGCGGCGTGCCGCCGGAGCAGGTCGTCGGCAACGTGCTGCCGGTGCATCGCGGCGAATCCATCGAGACCGATCAGGCGCTCACGCCTGGTGCCGACATGCCCGAGCGTCCCGACGAATGTGTGGCGGCGCCGGTTGCATGGTTGACATGGTGCAACGCCGATGCGTCCGGGCCAGCCAGGTTGCGCCCGTCCGAACCGATGGACGGGTTGTCGCAAATGAATGTGCTCGATTCCGCTGGCGCACCGTGCGTCAGGCGCGCTGATGCGTTCGTGTGGCCGGGCGATCGTCCGCGGCAAGTCGAAGTCCGCTGGGTCGATGCAGCCGGCTCGGGCAGTGCCACCGTACCCGTGCTCGACGAGTTCGGGCGGGTTGCCGCGACGCCCCTCACGTCGCTGGACGTCGACGAAATCTGGTGGCAGCTCGCCAGCTTTCCGATGGCACCCGACGACGATGTGCCGGATCGCTTTGGTGAAGGCTTCGATCCGGCACTCGCCGTTCCGCCAGGCGTCGCGACTGCCGACGGGCGCACTTATCCCATCCGCCAGATGATGGAACTCGTCGAGAACATCGCGCAGCGGCAAACGGCGATCGACGCGGCAGACTGGCCCGCGTGGTGCAGCAGGCTGGAGCAGACGCTCGCTCGTGCCGCGGACAGCGCCGGGGTAACGGCCTTTGCCGAACTCAAGCTGAATCCGTTGTCACCGTTGCGGGCAGCACCCTTCCGGCCGGTGTTCGCGGAAACCGGCGACTGCGTTGCCGGGGCGCGCTATGAAGCGGCTCTGACGACCATTGAACAGGCTTGGGGCGTCGATACGCTGCCGCCATTGGGGAGCACGAGATGAAGCAGGTATTCCAGGGGTGGGGGGCGGTCGGTGCGCGCCTGTTGGACCTCGCCGACGCTGCACAGGCCACGGCCGACGAGCCGGCGCGGGCCGCCGGCTGGCGACTGAACGACGGGCAGCGCGCGAGCCTGCGCGCAATTGCCCGCCGGTTGCCCGAGAATGGGCTGATCATTGCGGACGAGGTCGGCATGGGCAAGACACGGATCGCGGTTGCCGTCGCGCGGGCCGTGATCGATTGCGGCGGGCGTGTCGCGATCCTCGTGCCGCCCGGTCTCGGATATCAATGGCGTTCGGAATTGCGGGACGGGAAGGTGCAGTCGCCGCTGCTGTTGCGCAGCCTCTGGCAATACTTGTGCGCATGGCAAAACGACGATCCCGCCCTGCGTGAGCCCTGGTTCGACGAACGCGCGGTCCTGATTTCGCACGCATTTGCCAACTGGTCGCTCGGCGGAAACCGTCAGGCATGGCGCTGGCGGCTGCTGCCAGCGCTCTGCGCACGCTGGCGTGAACCCCGGCGCGGCAGTCAGTCGTCCCGGCGCGGCGATCGCGAACTGGAATACCTGCGCCGTGCGGTGGCCGGCATCGTCGAGGCGGCGTCGATCGACGCGGACGCGCCGATGGCGCAACGTCTGACCACGCTGGTCGGCGACATGATGCCGGCAGACGGGCGCCGGATGGGCCTGAACGACGCGGCAGCGTACCGCAGCGGCGGTACGCTGCGCCCGGCCCTCGAGCGCGCGGTCGGAGCCGGCCTTGGCGCGTTCGATCTGGTCATCATCGACGAGGCCCACAAGAGCCGCGGCGACGACAGCGGCTTGTCGAGACTGCTCGACAACGTGGTGCTCGCGTCGCCGTCCGCACGGCGCATGGCGCTGACGGCGACACCGGTGGAACTCGATTCCGGGCAATGGGAGCAGACGCTGGCACGCATCGGCGCCGATACCAAGGCGGTGGGCAACGTGATCGAGCGCTATTCGCAGGCGGTCCGGCGGGTTCGTCAATGTATCGGCAACGACGACGCGCGCGACGCTTACAAGGCGGCAGCATCGGCGTTTCGCGATGCGCTCGCGCGCTGGGTGCTGAGGCGCGACAAGCGCAATGACCGCTATGTACAGGCGTTCGCACGAATGGCGGGAGAACCGGGGCACGCGTATCGGCGCGAACGCGAGATCGTGGTCGATACCGGCCAGCTCGACGATGGGTGGAAGCAGGCGGTATGTGCGGCCGAGTCCCTGTCGTTCGTCGGCAGGCAGGCGGACGCCGACTGGTCGAGCAAGGCAACACGTCTGCGGCTGACGATGGGGAATGGTCACGGCATCGCGACGCTGATGGATCAAGCGACGCACGATGCCGAGGCCGACCGAAAGCAGGAGGAGCACGATCAGACGGCGGCGGCCGAACCGGTACGGGCGGATCCGCCGTCCGACACCGATGACAAGGCGCGACAGCGCGCGCAATTTTGGATCGACGTCGCGACGCGTCCGTTTGGCGGCGGTCAGGGTCCGCTTTACGACCACCCCGCAATCCTGGCTGCCGTCAATGCGATCGAGGCCGTCACGCGGCGCGGCGAAAAGGTTCTCGTGTTCGGCCGGTTCACGCGCCCGCTGCGGGCGCTGGTTGATCTCCTCAACGCGCGCGAGATGCTGACATGTCTCGACGCAGGCAAGCCGTGGCCACAGAGCAAGTTGCACGATCGCGAGTGGCCTGCGGTGCAGGCGGCACATCGTCAATTGAAGCGCGCCGGCCCGCTTGAACGCAGCGAGCTCGAACACGCGCTCGAGCAAAACTACAGGACGCTCGAGAGCGAGCGCGAAAAATATCGCGGCGACTTGCTGAGTCTGATCGAGCAGGGCTGGGCCGGCGACACGTCGAATCCCTGGGCGAAGAATCTGTTCGATGCATTCGGGCGGGCCGCCGACATGCAGCGCGTCGGCAGTGCCGACGCGAATCCGCGTGCCCTCGTCGCACGCGCGATGCACGCGCTGAGGGGCGGCGATCTGGAGCGGCGTGATCCGTTGGCTTATGCGGCGGCCTTCGTCGAGTTGGTCGAGGCGACCAGCGATCGCGACGTCGAGCAGGTCGACATGGATGCTGCTGGCGACGCGGATTTCGATGACGTCGATTTCGATGCGGCATGGAAGACGATCGAAGACCGCCTGAACGAAGAGTTCAACCGTCCCGAGGGCGGCTTCGCCCGCTTGATGCACGGCGACACGAAGCCGGAGACGCGCCGGATGCAGCAGCTTGCATTCAATCGGGCGCATGTCTATCCGCGCGTGCTCGTCGCGCAGTCGATGGTCGGGCGCGAGGGGCTCAACCTGCACCGTGCATGCCGAACCGTGGTGCTGTTGCATCCGGAATGGAATCCGGCAGTTGTCGAGCAGCAGATCGGGCGTGTCGACCGCCTCGGCAGTCTTTGGGAATCGCTGATCGAAGCCGGGAGACACGTCGAGCAACCGCACGACGTTCCGCGCATCGAGTTTTGCCCGGTGGTATTCAAGGGGACCTATGACGAAGTGAACTGGCGCGTGCTGCACGAGCGCTGGGAAGATCTGCGCGCGCAACTGCACGGTGTCGTCGTCTCGTCGAATCTGGCGGATCGTCACCCGGAGCTGGCCTCATGGATCGAAGAGATCAACGACGCTGCGCCGAATTTCACGCCGCCGCCGGAATCCACTGCCGAACCGTCCGGCGTCATGCAGCGCACGGCGCAGAACGATGACCAGTTCGGGGCGCGCGATCCCGGACAGGAGCGTCGCGGGTGACGCTGCCTGCCAGGGGCACGCACGCCGTATCCACCACACCGCGGGCTCCGGACACGAATTGTCCAAAGCCCGCTTTATCTTTCGTTTCCTGCCGGTTCAGGCATCGGTTCGTGCCCTAAAGATCGGCACGCAGATGCCGTTAGATCCGTTGCTGCCGTCTGCTCCCGGCGCGCAGGCCGGGCCGGGGGGCGAACGATGCCGGCAAGGTCACTTCAAAACGTCACTGGATTTTCATGCAAAGCGCGCGGGCGGGACACGCTGAACTCGGCAAGCTGATCGATCAGATCCGGACCATCATCTCGAGCGACGACTCGATCGGCAACTACTTCGACGACGAACATCGGTGGTTGAATGACCGCGAGCGAATCTGGCGGAACGACGTGTTCCGTATCGGCCTGATGGGCGTCACCAGTTCCGGAAAGTCGACGCTCGTCAATGCGCTGCTCGGTGCGGAGCTGCTGCCGCGTGCGGTGCGCCCGAGCTCCAACAGCCTGGTCGTTTGCGAATGGGGCGAACAGCTCGAATGCACGATCCATTTCGACGCGCCGGGCGTGAAGCCGAAGCTGTTGACCGGCAGCACCATCGCCAGACGGCTCAAATTCTACGCGGACGAAGAGACCAATCCGGGCAACCGCGAAGGCGTCGCGGAGATCCGGCTGCGCTCGCCGGATTTTCGGTTCCGACGCGGCGTTGCGTTGGTCGACACACCGGGGCTCGATGCGGCGGGTCACGACGACCATGAGCGGCTGACCCTGGAGGTGCTGCTGCCGACGGTGGACGTCGTCGTGTTCCTGACCACCTGCAAGGCCAACTCCGACGAGAAGATGCGCGATTACGTGTGCATGGCGGACGAGCTCGGCAAGCCGATCGTCGTCGTGCAGAACATGATCGACAGCGTGGTCGCGAAGCTGGGGCCGAAAGGCGACGAACAGAAGAGTCGCACCGAGGTGCTCGCCGAGCATCGCTGGCGCGTCGCCGGCGTGATGAGCAAGGCGGGCCTGCCGTCCGTGTCGATCTCCCAGGTATCGGCCAGGATGGCGCTCGAGCAATGGGACGATCGTTCCGGGATGCCCGAATGCGTCGGGCTGATTCAGCGGCAGCTGGATGCGCTGGCGCCCGCGATTGCCAACGGACGCCGCCGGCAACTGGATGGCTGGTTGAACAAGCTGATCGAGCGCGAACTGAAGCCGGGCGATCAGGCCGCCGTGCTCCGGCGTCAGCGCAAGGAGGCGGAGCGGCTGTCCGCGCTCGGCCAGGAGCTTGCTGCGCGTTATGCGTGGTTGCTCGAGGAGGCCGCGCGCGAGTCGACCGATCGCATCGCCGAAGCCGATGCGCTACGGAGCGAAGCCGCGACGCTGACCGCGACCAACATCGAAGCCGCCCGTGAATTGAAGACGAGCGTCGAGAAATGGCAGAAGCGATCGGTGAAAGCGCTCAGCGAACTGAACAAGCGCCTGAATGCGCAAATCGGGAAAGATTGCACCACACTGAATCTGCGCACCGAGGATATCGACCTTGCCGCGAAGCTGGCGCGGCCCGCGAGCACGCTCCAGTTCGAAACCGCCGAGCGCTCGCGAACGGTGAAGACCGAACAATCGAGCGGCTGGGGCTGGTTCAAGCGCAAGGTCGATTTCTTCGATCAGAACTGGGGCTACAACGAGCGAACCGAGAACTGGACGGAAATACGCAATGTCGATGCGTTCCGAAAGGCCGTCGCGCAGGCAGTCGACAAGGAGCTCGATTTCGTCGACGGGTTCGTCGAAGCGGCCGTCAAGCGCATCAAGCAGATCGGCAAGCAATTCAAGGACGAAATCGCGGCGCAGGAGCGAGGCGTGCTCGCGAAGATGTCGGCGGCCAGCGCGATCGTTCAACGCAAGGCCATCGCGCAGCAACTCGAGGCGTTGCTGGTCGAGCCGCGCCAGGCGCCCCGTGCTCCGCGTGCGGACGCCGACGTCACGCCGATGACCGCGCCCGTCGTCGAGCCCGAATGGCACGACATCGATGTTCCGGCGGCAGCGGCGTCGATGGCGCGTCTCGCGAAACTGATCTCGCGGCGGCGCTTTCCCGATGTGCGGGATCAGGTGCTGGCGGGCGCGACGTCGAGGCGTTCGCGCGACGCCAGGCGCGTGCTGATGCTCGGCTACGACGCGGACAGCCTCGGCGAGTTCGTGAACCGGTTCTGGTTCGACACGCTGACCGTCGATGCGGGCAGGGTGGAGGGCTTCGCGTCGCAGTACTTCGACGGGGGGCGTTTTGACCAGATCGCCGTGGCCGTGCCGGACGCCGACGCGCTCGACAAGGTGAACGATTTCCTGACGTCGCCGTGCGTGATCTTCCTGATGCTCGACATTCAGCAGATCGGCGCGACGAAGAGCGCGCTGGATCGCTCCGGCATTCGCTACGGGTCGCTCAAGCATCCGATCATCGCCGTCGTGCAATCGATCCGCGAACTGGAGCAATCCGATTCGATTGTCGAAGCATTGCGCGAGCTGAAGACGCTGTGCGACGAGCGAGGCTATCGGCTCGCGGGGGCGCTGGTCAACGACGAGAAGGACGTCTACTCGGTGCTGGCGAACCGCCTGCTTGTGCCGGACACGCCGTTCGCAACCGTGGCGGAGGAACAGCAGTTCATTGGCGGGCTAGCCGAATACAACCGAAAAGATGCCGCCGCGATCATCCGCTCGTGGAAAGCGGTCGCGGCCTGATATCCGTTCCAAGGAAAACCATGAACAACCACACGCGTATCACCGTCGACGACGAGACTCGGCGGGTACTCGACGAACTCAGCGGGCACCTCGCACAGACGCCGCCGTGGGCCGGCCGGCTCACGGACGATCTGCAGACTGAAATCCGCGATGCGACACGCGGTGCGCTGGCCGCGCCGATCAAGTCGATCGGGGAGATCGACGCCCAGCTCGTCGCACTCCAGGCCCGGATCGCATCGGTCACCGACACGCTTGCCGGATTGACCGGCTCGTCGCAGACGCTCGACGGCCGTGTCGGCGCGCTGACGGCAGTGCTCGAGCAGCAGGTTCGTGCGGTCGACGTCCTCGCCGTGCGCAGCGACGAGGCGAATCAGGCGGCGGCCGCGCAGACGCGAACCATCGCCGAGCTGCAGCAGCAGTCGCAGACGACGAACGACAAGGCGGACGCGTTGCGCGCGACCGCCGCGGTGCATGAACGTCAGCTTGCCACCCTGATCGATCACGCGCAGAAGCTGGGTGCGGCCACCGAAGCGTTGCTTGGGACGCACGCGCTGTTGCTCGACGTGCAAACGGCCCAGGCCACCCAGCGGGATGTGCTGCAAACCATACTGCGGCGCGTTGATCACCTGTCGAAGCCTTGGTGGAAGCGTCTGTTCGGCGCCGCGGGGGACGCACGATGACGAATCGCACCATGATGCTCGAATTGCTGGCCGCGCCGCAATGGCAGACGCTCGGCGAACGCTACGATCCGCAGGATCCGAACCAGGCCGCACCAGGCCTCGTCGAGCGCTTGCGCGCGTACCGTGGCCAGCTGTCGGCCGAGCGCTTCGTGTTGCCGATCGCCGGTATCCAGGGGAGCGGCAAGAGCACGTTGCTGAACGCACTGGCATTCGACGAGCCCGTGTTGCCGATCGATGCGGACGAAACCACCTGCGTGCCGGTCGAAATTGCCTGGGCGGCCGAATCGAGCCCGCACGCGCAGGTTCATTTCGCCGATGGGCGCGTCGAGACGCTGCCTTGCACCGAGGATGCACTGCGCTCGGTCGTGCACAACGAGCACAATCCCGGTAACGCGAAACAGGTGACGCGCGTCGTGCTCACGTCGAACCGGGAGCTGTTCCGGCATGGGCTGGTGCTGGTCGATCTGCCGGGCGTCGGCAGCCTGACGCAGGCCAACCGGGAAACCACGCAGCGGTACCTCGCGGAAGCGGTCGGCGTGATCTTCATGCTGCGCACGGTTCCGCCGCTGACTCGTTCCGAAGCCGTGTTCGTCCGGTTGCAGTGGGCGTCGCTGCGCACGGCGATCTTCGTGCAGAACCGCTGGAACGACGAGTCCGACGATGAGGCGCAAGCCGGCCGCGAGCACAACGAGAAAGTGTTGCGGCAGATTGCCGAGCAGGCGGGCATTCCGTTTGACGCGCCGCCCGCGATTCATGTCGTGAACGGATTCGATGCGCTGCGCGGCGCGCTGAGCCGGAACGACGGACTCGTCGAGGCGTCGGGGCTGGCCGCACTGGGCGCCGAACTCGGTCGCTTCGGCGCCGAATGGGCAGTGCGCGTGGCCGACGTCGTCGCGACGGCGATCGGGGCGGATCTCGACCGGGTGGCCGCCGTCGTCGGCGGCCGTCTGGCCGAAACGAAGCTCGATCGCAGCGCGCACGCGGCCCGCATGGCCGAGGATGCGCGTCTGCATATGGATCGCCTGAAGGCGCTCGACGAGCGCGGTGCGCGCATGCGGGACGATGCGGACGCATTTCGTCGGACGGTGCGCCAGCAGTTGCGGGCATGGGCGGACGAGAAGGGTGCGGAACTGCGCAATCGCATGCGCACCAAGATGCGGGCGGGCATTGTCGACGGGCCGCGCCTGTCGCGCGCGCTGAAGGACGAGCAGTCTGACGCGACCGACGACATCTTCAATCAGGTGCAGGAAGACGCGCTCGCGATGCAGGAGCGCTTGCGCATGGATCTAGATGGCCTCGACGCGTGGTCGGCCGACATGCCGGAGATCACATTCACGGTCGACAAGGCGGAAAGCACGCGATTCGAGAATGTGGCTGGCCGTATCGCAGGCGCCGCAGGCGGCGTGTGGGCGGCCGTGGAAGCAGGCGCGCTGGTCGGCAGTCTGGGCGGCGGGCCGATCGGCGCGCTGATCGGCGGTGCCGTCGGCGGCCTGCTGGGTGCGATGGCGGGCCAATGGCTGGGCGGCAAGGCCAAGGAGGGCGTGACCGAGCTTCGCGCGCGCGCTGTGGAGCCTGAAGTGTTTGCCGCCATCGACCGGTACGTGTCGGAGACGTCGGCCGCGCTCAATCGGATCGCCGATGAATTCGTCGACCATCTCGACGCGGTACTCGAACACTGGCGCGCGGCGAAGTCGGCCGCATACGAGCAGGAACGGCAGAGTTCGCTGTCGATGATGAACCTGTCGGCCGACGAGAAAGCGCGCGCGGCTGACGGCCTGACCGCCGATCTCGACGCAATCGATGCGTTGCGCGGCAAGCTGACGGAGGCACGCGCATGACGACTCGCTCCCACCACTGGATCGACGGGGCCGGCCAGCTCGTCGACCTGCTCGAACACAGTGGCGACGACACGCGGGCGAGCCTCGCGCGCCTGCTGCTGAATCGTCTGACGTTGCCGCAGGCGTATGTGACCGTCGTTGGCGAGACCAGCACCGGTAAATCGTCGCTGATCAACGCGCTCCTCGGGCAGGATCTGTTGCCCTCGAGCGCGCGTCCGACGACCGGCATGGTCACCCATGTCGCGTGCCGCGACGAGGCCGCATCGCGCTTTTTCGCGATCTATCGCGACGCGACGCAGGAAACGATCGACTACGCGCGGTTCCGTGCGCTGAGCGAGGCGCCCGAAGGCGACGTGTTGCGTCTGCAGGTCCGGACGAGACCCAAGGCAGCCGGGAACGTCGGCCTGCACGTGTTCGATACGCCGGGCTACAACGCGGTGCTGAGCGAGCACGAGGAAGTGCTGATGAACTTCCTGCCGAACAGCGACGTGATCGTCTTCGTCGTGGGCTACCGCACCGGCTTCGGCCAGTCCGACCAGGATCTGTTCGAGGCAATCGCGGCTGCGACCGCGCACGACACCACGATTCCCCTGGTGCTGGCGATCAACCGCGTGCCGGCAGGCTGCGGCCTCGACGACAAGCGCGTGACCGAGATCCGCCGGCTGGCGGAAGACGGACTCCGGCGACCGCTGACGCTGCAGCTCGTCGCGTCGGCGAACGGCGTGCCGGTCGCACAGGCACCGCTTGCGGCCGACGGATTGTGGGACGAAGTGCGCCGGCACGCATTCGATTCCACCGTGCTCGAGACCGTGCAAGAGCGGCTGCAGGAGAACGTGCTGGCCGTGCTCGACGATGCCGACACTGTGCTCGAGCGCGAGGAAGCCGCGCTGTCGGCCGATGCCGACGAAGCTGAGGCGATCGTGCGCGCACTGGACATCACGCGCGCGGCGAGAGCCGAGTCGCTGGTCGAAATCGAACGGACGATGGCGAACCTCGAAACCGCGCTGCCGCGTTTGCTGGATTCGCTCGTTGCCGCGTCGTTGCAGCAGGTTGAAGCCGAGGTTCTGGGTGCGGACAAATGGCTCGGCTATGCCGATTGCGCGGAATGGGTCGCAAGCCATTGCCTGCCGTTCGAGGTGCGCCGGATCGGTCGCCAGCTCGAGGCGCACATGGAGGTCGAGATGGTCGCGCTGAACCGGCGGCTCGAGGAAATCGCGAATACCGCGATCGGTGAGCTCGACAAGACCGTGTCGTTGCGGCCGGACGATCCGGTGCGGCGCTTCACGCTGAACGTATCGCGCACGATCGCGCAGCGCCTGGCCGGCAACGCCGTGAATACGATGCTGAAAGGAATCGGTGGTGTAGGGGGCGCGGCCGCGGGCGCGGGCAACCTCGCGAAGATGGCGGTCAAACGGATCGGCGAACTGTTCGGCCAGCGGTTCGGGCGCGAAGTCTATGACTGGATCGGCCGCACTTTCACGAAGCGCTTGATGGAGCGACTGGCCGTCGCGGTGACGGTGCTCGTCGAGATCGGCTCGTTCGTCTACGAGGCGCAGGTCTGGCAGCGCAAGCTGATCGAGCAGAGCCGCGAGGCCGTCGGCAATTGGCGAGCCGATATCGATCGGGTGCTGAGCGATCAACACCTGCCGTTGCTGCGCACGTCCAACGTGGCGATCGTCGACGAGCTGTACGGCGAATTTGAGAACAATCCGGTGGCGGCGCCCGAGCGCGCCGCCCGCCTGGCCGATGTGCAGGGCACGCGCCAGCAGTTGGCAGGTTTGCGTACCCGACTGACACAAACGGTCAATCCCTGAACACGAAAGGAATAGATGATGAGCGATGATTCGATTGATCTGCCGGGCCGCCGGCCGGCAACGGTGCCTGCCGAACGTTCCGGCACGCCGGCGACCGGCCGCGGAGGCCTCACCGAAAGTCAGGTCGACGGGCTGATCGCCGGCGGCACGCAGGCGGCAGCCAACATGCTGACGATCGCGACCAATCTCTCCGAGATCGCGAAAATTCGCGCGAACTCGCAGGCACAGGTCGATCAGATCGAGGCACGCACCCGTCAGGTACGCGAAGCGTTCCGCGCCGAAGTCGAGCGCCTGTCGGTCATGCGGGACACGATCGTTACCCGCGGCGACACGGCGGTCAAGCTGATCCGTGAAGTGCTGGCCGGCATTCCGGAATCCGATCCGCAGTCGCGTCAGCAGGCGCTGGAGATGCTGACGAAGATGGTCGAGGTGGTCGTCGCGGATCCGGGTGCATCGTCGGTGCCGCGGCCGTGATCGCCGATTTTTCCTCGATCGCCGTCGATCTCGTCGAGCTGGTTCGCGCGCTGGAGCTCGAGCGCGCGACCCAGCTCGCGCAGGCGGCGCGGCGCGGCGCGCAGCAGTCGCATTTCGAGGATCGTCAACAGACCGTCCATGCACTGACGCTGGCAATCGTTGACGCGAAGAAGCAGCGTGCGAAGCTGTTCGACGTGGTGGACGCGCTGCCACAGTCCGAGCAGGTACACGCGCGCCACACGGTCGACGGCATCTGCCGCCTGTTGTTCGATGAACAGATCGCGTCACTCGTGACGCGCAAGCGACAGATCTCGCGGCCGTCTCGATAGGGTGTCACGGGCGGTGACGGCGCGGATGTTGCGTCAATCAGAAACAAGGAAATCAATGAATCGCCATGACTTCGTTGCGCAACGTCCGGTAGCGGACTTTGTGACGTGGCTCGCGGAGCATCTGCCGACACTGCCCGTGCAACTGCGGTTTGCCCGCAGCAAGTTCGTTCCCGGTGGACTGGATCTGCACGTGAACGGCATCGAAAACGTTCTCGCCAATTACTGCTGGAACAGTGCGTGGATCGATCCGGGCACGGGGCGACGGATGGAGTCGCACGATTGGCGGACGACGCGGGCCTCGCTTCGACAACTGGGCATCCTGTTGCGTGCTGCCGTTGCCAGCGGCGACGACGGTCGTGCGGGTGCGATCGCGCGCGAAATATTGCGATGGGGTGGTGTATTCGGCGCGATCCCCTTTATCGAATCGAAGGTTCGGAACCGGACATTCTGTGCGTACCTGCAGTCGCTTGAGCTGCTGTTCGCGCTGGATGGCTCGCAGACGACGAACGATTTGCATGCGCGAAATGTCCAGCGTTTCGATGCGGGGCTGACCAAGGTGCATGCGTTGCTGGATACGACCGGGTCGCCGATCTACGACAGCCGGGTTGGCGCAGCATTGGCGATGCTTTACGAGCTGTTTCGGCATGACGCTAGACAGTCCGGCGTCCATCACGATCCACTCGCCTTTCCGTCGGGGCAGGCGCGCGGCGATCAGATCCGCGATCCGGGCGATTTGGGTTTCGCGGCCGCACCGCAGTTTTATACGCACCAGGTGCCCGCGGAATGCTGGGCGCGCTGGCAGGTGCGCGCGGGCTGGATCATTCGCGCAGTGCTCGAACGGACGACATTGTTTGCGGGCGAGCCTCATGGCGACGATGTGAGCTCGATCGCGGCGCGTTGTCACGCGTTCGAAGCCGCACTTTTCATGATCGGGTATGACATCCGCAACGTGACCGACGGCGACCGTGGCGGCGATGTCGGGCATCCCACGGACGAGCCGCCCCAGTCCGCCAGGCGGGGAAACTGGGTGCCGACGGGCCATCCGTTCAAAGATGCGCTGAGTACTTATTGCGCATACGTCGAAACCGGTCCGGCGATTCACGATGCCAACGCGTTCCGGCAATGGCTTGACCGGCCTGAACATGCGTCCCGGTACGAAAGTTTCAGGAATAATTTCGGGAGCTACTGTTATCCGTTCGGCGAGCGGGAACTCAATCTGTACGATCGCTCGCTGAAGGACGTCAAGGAGATCGCAAAGGGTGGCGAGACGGGCCTGCACACGGCGAACTACGGTGAGTGCGAGTTTATTCCCGGTGATGAACGTGCTCAGGTTTTGCTAGTCGACGCGGGGCTTGCCGGCTATTGCAACCTAGCCGATACGACGCCCGCTGCACGCAGGCAGCGTCTCATCGCTGGAGGATTCGCAGGCACGGAAAATTCGGCTGAAACGCTGATGACCGCCGGACGAAACGTCGGTCGCCATTTCGAGTTGCTGGACTCGAAAGACCGTCCGACGGCACTTTTCTTCCGGTTCTTCGGTGAGGGCTTCGACGAATTTCGCCAGCGCCTGCGAGTCGATCGCGATGGTCGCGATCCGGGGGCGAGCTAGGCAACGGCACGGTTTCGGAACATGGGATGCCCTGATCCGGGATCGCTGCCAGTTTTCCCACGGTCATCCCGTACGCAATCGCGGCGATGACAGGATGGACGCCGCGCTATGGCATGGTCGGCAATCGCGGCGCGGCACGAAAGGCGGTGGCCTGGTGCTCCTGACGCTCGCGTGATCTACCTGCGGAGCGAGCACAACGCATCGCTCGACCTGAAAGCCAATCGGAAGCTCGTGCTCGACACCACGATCGTCCGGCTCGAAGAGCGGTATTTTCGCGGCATGTCGAGCGACTGCCTGAACGTAGCCGACGACGGCCCCGATGTGCCGCGCCGGCGCTTCCAGATCGACAAGGCCGTCCCTGACCGTTGCGCAACGGCGAGCGTATCGGTATCGCGTTCGTGCCGATTTCCGGCCGCGTGCTGGAAGATCGAGTCGGCCGCGGCCCGACACCTGATCTGAATCCGGGATGATTCGCCGCGCGGGCGGCCGACGGACGCGTTGCCCGCCATGCGGCGGAAAAGTCCGGTCCGCAGACTGTTTCATCCGTCGCTTCAATCGCATCGATGCCTTGAGTTTCATCATCCGCCGCGCTACATTGCCGCTCGCAGAATTCCGTACGGACGCCTGCACACCCTGTAATTCGTACGTAAGGAATCCCGATGGGGCAACAGGCGGAAGGCACCGACGACATTCCCGGCAACCCGGCCGGGCGCGACGCACTCGCGCCGGTCGCAGGCGCCGCCGCGTTGCTGGTCGCCACGCTCGGCGCGCTGGGCGCCGTCGACGTCCTGCCCGCCGACCTGCGCTGGTGCGCACCCCTTGCCAGCGCATGGTGCAACGTACTCGTCGTCGCGATCGGCGTGCTGCTCGCCGGCCGCGCACGCCGCCATCCTCCGGAAATATCGGCTGCCACGCTGATCGGCGACTGGCTGCGCAATGCGTTCAGCCGAAAGCACGAACCGGAGCACGACGACAACCCGTGGCCGGCGATCGCCGCTGCGATCGACTGGCGGCCGTGGGCTGTCACCGGCTGCGGTGTGCTTTCCGTCGCGCTTGCCGTGCTCGCGTGGCAGCCGCCGTCGCCCGTGATGCTGGTGCGCGCGATGAGTGCGCCCGAGCCCACGCTCGCGGCCGGCGCGGCCTGCATCGTTCTCGCCTTCCTGACCCTCGTCGCTGAACGCCACCATGCGGCGGCCGTCAGCCGTTCGGCGGTGTCCGCGTCGCTCACGCGGATGCTGCGCGTTGCGCTCGTCACCGCGCTCGCGGGTGCGCTGGCCGCTGCATGGTTCGCGTTCCGGCACCGCACGGCAGACTGGCTCGTGCAGTCGGTCGCGCTGCTCAATGCCGCCGTCGCCGCCGAACTGACCCTGCGCGGCGTGCTGTCGTGGTTTGCGGGGCCGCGCGGCGCCGTCGTGCCGACCAGCGCGATCGCCGGGCTGCTGAGCCGGCGCCCGTCGCCGTTCGCGTCGCTCGGCGCGGAACTGCGCCATCGTTACGGCATCGACCTGCGGCAGAGCTGGGGCTGGCGCAGCTTCGTGCGGCTGCTGCCCGGCGCGCTCGCCGCCACCGTCGCGTGTGCATGGCTGCTTACCGCCGTCGTCGTGCTGAACCCGGAGCAGCGCGCGGTCTATGAGCGCTTCGGCGCGCCGGTCGCGGTCTGGCAGCCGGGCCTGCACGTCGGCCTGCCCTGGCCGTTCGGGCGCGCGCGCATCGTCGACAACGGCGCGGTGCACCAGGTCGCGATCGCGGGCAGCGCGAACGACGGCGGCGCCGATACGTCGCCCGTGCCGGCCGATGGCCCGACGCCCGAACGTCTCGACCGTCTGTGGGATGTGCCGCATCCGTGGGAAACCACCCAGGTGATCGCCGGCGCGAACGGCGACCGCCAGAACTTCCAGATCGTCAACGCCGACGTGCGGGTCGATTACCGGCTCGGCCTGACCGATGCCGACGCACGCGCGGCGCTCTATCGCGCGATCGACCCGGAAAGCACGGTGCGCACGAGCGCCAATCGCGAACTCGTGCACTACCTCGCGTCGCATACGCTCGAATCGCTGCTGGAAACGAATCAGGCCGCGATGGCCGGCCAGTTGAAGCGCGCGATCCAGCAGCAGCTCGACCGGCTGCAAAGCGGCGTCGACGTGATCGCGGTCGTGATCGAGAGCGTGCATCCGCCGACCGGCGCAGCGGCCGCGTTCCACGACGTGCAGGCCGCGCAGATCCGCGCGCAGGGCAGCGTCGCGCAGGCGCGCGGCTTCGCGGCCGGCCTGCTCGGCAACGCGCAGCAGCAGGCGCTCGAACGGGTCGCGCATGCCGAAGCGCAGGCCGGCGACACGGTGTCGTCGGCGCGCGTGCAGCAGATCGATTTCGACGCCGACCTGGTCGCGTACCGGCTCGGCGGCCCCGCGTTTCCGTTCGAGTATTACCTCGACCGGCTGCAACGCGGCCTGCGCGACGCGCGCATGACGATCATCGACGACCGGCTTGCCGACGGCACGCGGGCGACCGTCGATCTTCGCAATACGCCTGCCGGCGACCTGGCCGGCATCCATTGACATGTCGCGGCAATTTCCGCACGGACGGCGCGACACGGCAACGAGCCGTGCCGCCGCACCGCACGCGAGCGACGCCGCACCCGGGACGACATCGTGAGTCTGTTTCATTCGCACGCGCATGATCATGCGCACCACGGCCATGGCCACGACCACCACCATCACGCGCATCACGGTGCGCCGCAGCCGCCCGGCGCGTTCCGCCTGCGCGTCGCGGTCGCGCTGCTGTGCGTGATCGTCGCGCTCGCGGTGGCGAGCTTCGTGCAGGTGCGCGCCGGCGAGGCATCGGTGATCACGCGCTTCGGGCGGCCCGTGCGCGTGCTGCTCGAACCCGGGCTCGCGTGGCGCCTGCCAGCGCCGATCGACGCGGTGACGCCCGTGGACCTGCGCCTGCACACCACGTCGAGCGGCCTGCAGGACGTCGGCACCCGCGACGGGCTGCGCATCATCGTCGAGGCCTACGTCGCGTGGCGCGTGCCGGCCGATGCGCGCGACATCGGGCGCTTCATGCGGGCGGTCGGCAACGAGCCGGACGAAGCGGCGCGGCAGATCCGCTCGCTCGTCGGCTCCGCGCTGCAGACGACGTCCGCCGGGTACGATCTCGCGTCGCTCGTGAACACCGATCCGGCCCAGGTGAAGATCGGCGAGTTCGAAGATGCGCTGCGCCGGCAGATCGATGCGCAGCTCTATGCGGCTTACGGCGTGCGCGTCGCCCAGGTCGGGCTCGAACGGCTCACGCTGCCGGCCGTCACGCTCGCCGCGACAGTCGACCGGATGAGCGCCGAACGCGAGACCGTGGCCGCGCAGCGTACCGCGGACGGCAATCGCGAGGCCGCGCAGATCCGCTCGGACGCCGAGCGCGATGCGCGCATCGCGCTGGCCGACGCGAACGTGAAAGCGGCCGGCATCGAAGCGCAATCGCGCAAGGATGCGGCCGACATCTACGGCAAGAGCTATGCGGGCAACCCGCACCTGTACACGATGCTGCGTTCGCTCGACACGCTGAACGCGGTGGTCGGTACCAATACGAACCTGATCCTGCGTACCGACGCCGCACCGTTCCGCGTGCTCGTGCAGGGCCCGGCCGACACGTCGGGGCAGGCCGCGCCGGCGCCCAAGACGCACAAGGCCGCGCGATGAGCGAGCCGTCCGCATCGCCGCTCGGGCCGGGCGCACAGGCCGTGCGCCTGTCGTTCTGGTTCGTCGCCACGCTCGCGGTGCTCGCCGCCTGCGCGTGGGCCGGCTCGAACATCCGGCGGATTCCGGCGGACAGCCGCGCGGTCGTGATGCGTTTCGGCGCGCTCGTGCGCACCCAGGACGCCGGGCTCGTGATCGCCTGGCCGCGGCCGTTCGAATCGGTCCTGCTCGTGCCGGGCGCCGCGCGCGTGCTCGAGCAGCGGATCCGCTCGCTCGACCGCGATCCGCGAGCGCTCGCGCCGTCCGCGGAGGGCGTCGCGCGGTTGTCCGACGCGCTCGCCGGTTCAGGCTACGTGCTGACGGGCGACGGCGGGGCGGTCGCGTTGAGCGCGGTGCTTTACTACCGGGTCAGCGATCCGTACGCGTACGTGCTGCAGCAGGCTCGCCTCGACGCGGCGCTCGAGCGGATCGTGTCCGCATCGGCCGTCGAGGTCGCGGCGACCCGCGATCTCGACGCGATCCTGGTCGCGCGGCCCGAACAGCTGGCCGCCGACCGGCAAATGGCCACGCGACGCGAACGGTTGCGCGGCGATCTCGCCGATGCGATCGCGCGGCACCTGCGTGCACTCGACGCGGCGCACGCGGGGCTCGGCGTCGAAGTCGCGCGCGTCGACGTGCAGCCCGCGTTTCCCGGCGCGGCCGCCGATGCGTTCAACGCGGTGCTGACGTCGCTGCAGGTCGCCGAGCGGACCATCGCCGAAGCCCGCACCGCCGCCGAACAGCGGCGGCAGGACGCGCAGCAGGATGCCGACCGGATCGTGCAGGACGCGCGGGCCCATGCGGCCGAACGCGTCGCGACGGCGCAGACCGACACGCTGGAGATCCGGCAGCTCGACGCAACGCTCCGCGAGAACGGCGATCCGGGGCTGCTGGCGCGGTTGTATCGCGATCGCGTGCAGCGCGTGCTGTCGAAAGCCGGACGCGTGACGACGATCGATCCGCACGACACCTCGAACCTGATCCTGCCCGGAACCGCCCGATGAATTCGCTCGCCGAACCGGCTACGCAGCCGGACACCGCGCCCGCCGGTGCGACAGCCTACGCGCTGTCCTCCGACGAGCGCCGCACGATCACGCGGCAGATCGCGTTGGCGCTGCTCGCGGGCGGCCTGCTCGTGCTGTCGTTCGCGTGGCGCATGCTGTCGGGCGGCGACACGCTCGCGCAACTGCTCGCCGCGCTTGCGTCGCTGATCGTCGCGGGGCCGGTGTTCGCGAGTGCGTGGCACAGCCTGCGCGCGCCGAGCCTGCACGGCGTGACCGATCGCCTGATCGCGCTCGCGATGCTGGCCGCCTGGGCGATCGGCGACATGACGACGGCCGCGCTGCTGCCGATCGTGATGACGTTCGGCCACGCGCTCGAAGAGCGCAGCGTGCTCGGTTCGCAGGAGGCGATCCGCGCGCTCGGCCGGCTGACGGCCGGCCGCGTGCGTCGCATCGGCACCGACGGCAGTGTCGTCGAAGTCGCGTATGACGCACTGCGTGCGGGCGACCGCATCGAAGTGGTGGCCGGTGCGCGCATTCCGGTCGACGGCGTCGTCGTCGCGGGCACGTCGAGCGTCGACAACGGGCCGATCACCGGCGAATCCGTACCGCACGACGTCGATGCAGGCAGCGCCGTGTATGGCGGCGCGCTGAATCTCGACGGCGTGCTGCGCATCGACGTCACGCACACGGGCAAGGATTCGACGCTCGGCAAGATCATCGCGCTGATGCAGCACGCGGAACAGGCGAAACCGCCCGTCACGCAGGTGCTCGAGCGGCACATGGGCGCGTATCTCGCGCTCGTCCTGCTGATCGCGGCGATCGTCTGGTTCACGTCCTCGAATGCATCGGCGATGCTCGCGGTCATCGTGGCCGCGTGCCCGTGCGCGCTGGTGCTCGCGGCACCGTCCACGGCCATCGCCGGGATCGCGGTCGGCGCGCGGCACGGCATCCTGTTTCGCAATGCCGCGTTCCTCGACAAGATCGCCGAAGTCGATTCGCTCGTGATCGACAAGACCGGCACGCTCACCCGCGGGGAATTGCAGGTTCGGCAGGTGTGGCTGCAGCCCGGCGTCGACAGCGCGCGCGCGCGTGCGCTGGCCGCGCGGCTCGGCGAAAGCAGCGCGCACCCGGCGAGCCGCGCGCTCGTCCGCGATGCCGCCGCGTCCGGCCTCACCGGTGTTGCCGTGGCGCCGTTCGAACGCACGCGGGAATTGCGCGGGCTCGGCGTCGTCGCCGACACGCCGGACGGCACGGCGGTACTCGGCCGGCCCGCGCTGCTTGCCGACCATGCCGGTGACTTGCCGTCTTCCCCGGACGGATTCGACGGGCCGCTCGTCGGCCTTGTGCTCGACGGGCGCCTGCTCGCATGGTTCGGCTTTGCCGACACGCTGCGGCCCGACGCGCGCGACGTGCTCGCCGAGCTGCGGGCGCTGGGCCTTGCGCGGCAGACGCTGCTGACGGGCGACCTCGAGCGCGTCGCGAGCAAGGTCGCGGCCGAGACGGGCATCGAGACGGTGGTCGCGCAGGCGCTGCCGCACGACAAGCTCGATTACGTGATGCGCGAGATCGGCGCGGGCCTGCATCCGCTCGTGGTCGGCGACGGGCTGAACGACGTGCTGGCGATCAAGGCCGGCTCGACCAGCATCGCGATGGGCGAGCGTGGCGTCGACATTGCGATCGCATCGGCCGATGTCGTGCTGCTGGGCGACGACCTGAAGCGGATTCCGACCTGCATCCGCCTCGGCCGGCAATGCCGGCGCACGGCGACGACCAATGCGGCGATCGGCCTCGCATGGACGCTCGCGGTGATCGCGCTCGCCGCGATCGGCACGCTCGGCGCGGTGTGGGCGGCGATCCTGCACAACGTCGGCACGTTCATCGTGATCGCGAACGCCGGGCGGCTGCTGCGGATCGATGAGGATGTTCGCGACGCGTGAGCACTGGAGGGCGCACTTCATCCCCTGTCGCAACGTGCCTCTTCACCGCATCACGGCCGCCCTTCGCTCGGCACCTCGGCCGCCTTGCTGAGCTCGCCCATGATGATCCGCGCGATCTCGTTGGCCGGTGCGCGTCCATCGGGCGCGGCAGCCGTGTTCGCCCACGTGACGATCGTCGTTTTCGTGACCGGGTCGTAGCCCATGAAGGTGTTGAAGCCCGGTATCTCGCCGGTATGTCCGTAGAACGTGCCGAACTTGGCCAGGCCCATGCAGTAGCTCGCCGACATCGGATCGGTCGCATCGATCGGCGTGCAGCTGGCGAGCCGTCGCGCCTGCAGGTCGGCGTTCAGGTAGCCGCCGCCGACCATCCGCTGCACGTAGGCGGCCAGTTCCGTCACGGTTGAAATGCCTGAGCCGGCCGTCCACGCCCATGACGTATTGACACCGGTCACGTTCGTCGGCTGCAGCACGCCGCTTTTCGCGTCAGCCTGGCGCTGGGGCGACAGCGCGTCGCTGTTGGTCGTCTCGGCATTGGTGCCCCATTGATAGCCCTGCGGTGCCGGCGCCGGCAGCGACGTGTTCTGCTGCGGCGGGAGCAAGGTATTGGCCAGGCCGAGCGGCGCGAATAGGCGCGCGTTCATCGCATCGGCCGCGCTCATGCCGGTCAGGTGCTCGATGATGAGGCCGAGCAGCACCGTGTTCGTATTCGAGTAGCGGAAATCCGTGCCGGGCGGGAAATAGACCGGCTGGCCTTCCGCGATGCCCAGCAGCTCGGACGGGGTCCACACCTTGTCAGGCTGCGCATCGAGCGTCTGGTTGAACGCGAGATTCGTCGAATAGTTGTAGAGGCCGCTGCGCATGGTCAGCAACTGCTCGATCGTGATCGTGTCGCCGTTGGGCACGTTCGTGACGAACTTGCTCACGGAGTCGCCAAGGCTCAGCCGGCCTTCCTGCACCAGTTGCAGGATCACCGTGCCGGTCCAGGTCTTCGTCACGCTGCCGACGCGAAAGTGCGCATTCGTCGGGATCGGCATGTTCGTGCCGCGCACGGCCGTGCCGAACGATTCGAGCCAGTTGCCTTGCGGCGATTGCACATAGACGACCGCGCCGGGCGTCAGCGTGTCCGTGAGCAGCGCGTTGATCTGCGAGCGCGCGGCGTTCGCGAACGCGGGCGTGCTCGAGGCCGGCGAACTGTCGCCGCCGCATGCGGAAACGGCGAGGCCGATGACCGCGGCTGGTGCGACGGCAACCAGGCCGTGCATCAGCCGTCGCGATACGTTCGACAAAAACCGGGAGGTTGCTGACGTAACCATGATGCGGACCCTCCGTGGTCGTGACGTATTGCCTGCGTTGTCTCCTCCAAAACTATAGGACAGGCGCGTTGCCGCCGGCAGCACGCATTTTTGGTCTGACGATAGCGATCCGGCCCGTTCATCCGGTCGCGGCCGTCACTGAAAGTGATGCACGTAGCGCAGCACCATCCGCGTGCCCTGCGGACGGTTGCGCGCATAGGTCTCGAAGTACGCGTTGAACATCAGATGATCCTGCGGCGAGAAGCTATACATGGCCCCCGGGCCGATCGCGAACACGGCCTCCCGCGTGCCCGCCACGTCCTGCCCGTTTGCCTTCATGTCGGTGGTCTGCCGCAGCCAGTAGCCGTTGATTCCCAGCCGCAGGCCGGGGCGCACTTCATACTCGGTCGCGAAGTTCGCGTGGATCGCCTGGCCGGCCTGCGTCGACGTCACGTCCGGGCCGAGCGACGTGGCCGGCTGGTGGTTGGTCGCGTTCCACAGATAATGCAGCCGCCACGACACGGTCCACTTGGGCGTGAGCCACAGCGTCGCCGCCCAGTACGGATCGAACGACCAGAAATGGCTGCCGGGATTGATCGCGCGCGACGGGTCGTACGCGCCGGTCGGCGCGATGACCTGGAATTCCACACGCTGCGCGAAGCGCGGGCCTTGCGCGCCCATCACCGGGTCGAACTGGATGAACGGGCCGATCAGCAGGTCGCCGAAGCCGGCACGCGCATTCAGCGCGACGTTGCCGATGCCGTCGTCGGTTCGCGCGGACGCGATCCACGGCAGGATCACGTCGAGGCCCGGATGCATGCCCGCGAACGTCAGCGGCGACTGATAGACGAGCTGGCTCAGCCCCGCGAACAGGTCGATGTCCTGCTTCGGCAGCCCGACCTTGTTGCCCGCATTGTCGTTGACGCGGCCGGCCGTGTAGTACTGCAGGTACTGCGTGCCGTACCAGCCGGAGCCGGCCGGCGGCATCCCGTCGAGGAAGCTGGTCATGCCGAGGTTGACCGCCGGCAGGTCGGCTGCGCCGGCCGGCGCGCCTGCGGCCATGCCGGCGATCGTGAGGCCTGCGACGACGAGCACGCGAGAGCCGAATTTCATGTTCACCACCTCCTGTTTATTTATTTGTATAACTAATCAAACGGCGCGAAAAAGATCGGGATGATCGGTGATCGAGCGATACTGGCCCGCATGGAACACCAGCGGCGCATGGCCGAACGTGTCGAACTGTTCGATCTGGCCGATGAAGAGCAGGTGATCGCCGCCTTCGTAATGGCCGACGTTGCGACACACGAAGCGCGCGCTCGCGCCGTCGAGGCAGGGCACGCCGCCGGTTTCCGAATCGACGTGAAGCACGCCGTCGAACTTGTCGGCGCTGGGCGTCGCGAAGCGGCGCGACAGCTCGATCTGGTCGTGCGCGAGGATGTTGATCGCGAAATGGGTGGCCGCGACGAAATCCGGGCGGCTCGGCGCGACCTTGCGCAGGCTCCACAGCACGAGCGGCGGATCGAGCGACAGCGACGAGAACGAATTGGCGGTGAGGCCCACCTTGCGTCCGTCGGACGCGCACGTGGTGATCACGGTCACGCCGGTCGGGAACTGCCCGAACGCGGCGCGCAACTGCAGCGGGTCGAGGGCCGGGCGATCGGTAGCGGTCGTTTCCATGTCGGTCACTCCGCACGCACGCTGTGTTCGCGGATCATCGCCGCGCAGGCCGACGGGTCGAACCACCACGGCGAGAACCGGCGCGGATCGTCGAAGCCGTCGACGATCGCCGCGGCGAGGGACGGCAACTGGCCGGCCGCGCCGAGCAGTTCGAGGATGTGCGGCGGCGGCGGCGTGAGCAGCGAGTTGGTCCAGCGCACGACGTGCTGCGCATACGTCCAGTAGCCTTCGAACGTCTGCTGCATCCAGTCTTCGCCGAACGGTGCGGCATCGCGTGCGACGATCGCATCGAAATACGCGTTCGCGCATTTCGCGGCGTTGTTCGATCCCTGGCCGGTGATCGGGTCGTTGACGACGACCGCATCGGCCATCCCGAACACCGTACGGCCCGACGGAAGCCGGAAGAACGGCTTGCGCACCGTCGGCGCGAAGCGCCCGGCCAGCGTGCCGTTCGGATCGGTGAGCTCGACGTCGCGGCAGCGTTCGAATTCCCACGGCACGTACTGCTGCAGGAACGACAGGCTCCGGTCCAGATGCTGCTCGGGCGTCTTCACGTCGGCCCAGCAGTCGAGCGGGCCGCCCGGAATGCCTTCGAACACCATGATTTCGCACGGGCCCGTCGTGGTCAGCGCGGGGAACACGAAGTACTCGCCGATGCCCGGCAGCAGGTTGAAGCGCACGCGCGAATACGGCTGGCTCGGCGTCATCCCTTTCACGTAGGTGAGGGCCAGCGCGCGTTGCGGGCGGTCGAACGCGCTGCGTGCGTCGTCGCGGCCGAGCAGGTTGACGATCTCGCCCTTGCCGGCCGCGAGCAGCACGAGGTCGTGGCTGCGCGCCAGCTCCTCGAGTTCGGGCACGCCGACGTCGCCGATGCGCACGTCCGCGCCCCGGCGCTTCACGCCGTCGAGCCAGTCGGCCATCTTCACGCGCTGGTCGACCGACTGCGCATAGCGGGTGAGCCGCGACGACCAGTCGATCACCTTGCGGCCGTTGCCGTCCGGATGCGGCACCGCGATGCCGATCCCTTCGACGGACGGGCACGCTTCTTCCCATGCGTTCAGACCGAGGTCGCGCTCGATCTGCAATGACGTGTGGAACATGCACTGGCTCGACATGACCTTGCCGGTGCGGATCTGTTCGGCGTCGCGATTGGTCGCGAGCGTGACGTGATAGCCCTGGTCGAGCAGGGCGAAGGCGAGTTGCAGGCCGGACTGGCCGGCGCCGACGATGGCGATGCGTCTCATGGATGTGTCCTTGGTTGGCCGGATGCCGGCCGGAATCGAAATGATGGCGGGAAGCGGCGGCGAGGAACGGTCACTCCGCGAGACGCGGAATGGCCGGCACCGCCTGTTCGGGACCCATCGCGGAATAGCCGCCATCCACCGCGTAGTCGGCGCCCGTCACGAAGCTCGCGGCGTCGCTGCACAGGAACGTCACGACCTGCGCGACCTCGGACGGATCGCCGACCCGGCCGAGCAGGTGGAACGGCGCGGCGACGCGATCGGTCTTCGCGCGATCGCCGTGCGTCATCTCGTCCATCACGCGCGACCACGTCCAGCCCGGCGACACCGAGTTGACGCGGATGCGGTCGGGCGCGAGATCCATCGCCATGCTGCGCGTGAGCTGGCGGATCGCCGCCTTGGACGTCGGGTACAGCCAGCGGCCGGTTTGCGCGCACTGGGCCGAGATCGAGCTGAAGTTCACGATCGCGCCGCCGCCGCGCCGGACCATCTGAGGATGCACGGCCTTGGCGAGCATCGCCGCCGACACGACGTTGACGTCCATCGCGGCGAGCCAGTCGTTGCGGGTGGCCTGGAGGCCGTTGTCGACGTAGCTGCATGCGAGGTTGACGAGCACGTCGATCGCGCCGAACCGCTCGACGATGCCCGCGACCGCATGCTCGATCGCGCGATCGTCGGTGATGTCGAGCGCGACGAACATCGCCCGTTCGCCGAGCGAATCGGCCACGCGCGCGCCGTTCTCCGCATCGAGATCGAGGATCGCGACGCACGCACCGGCGCGGCTCAGGTCCTGCGCGACCGCGGCGCCGATCAGCGTGGCGCCGCCGGTGACGATCGCGACTTTGCCAGCAAGGGCAGTCATGGGGTGTCTCCGGAAATCGTTGGGTGAGGGAAGGGCCGCGTCAACGCGCACCCGCGGCCGGTTCGCTGTCCTGCCAGCGGCGCATCAGGCCGTTCGACGGCACGGTTTCGTCGAGCAGCTTGCGGGCCGTTTCGACGCCAGCGACCGGCAGGCCGGCCGGATCGAGCAGGCCGATCTGCACGAGCACGCTCGCCTGGTCCCAGTAGATGTGCTCGTGATAGAGCTTGTCGCCGCGAAACTTGACGATCGCGACGAGCGGAATCTCGACGCGCTTGCCGGTCGGCGCGACGCCCGGCAGCATCCAGTCGATCTCGGTGGTGTGCGTGAAGCAGAACAGCAGCTCGTCGACGATCTGGCTCGCGCCGATCGTGCGCGAGATCGGCGTGATCGTCGTGTCGGGCGGATTCGCATGCACGAAATGATGCGTGTAGAAGCGCTTGAGCTCGTCGTAGCCGACGCCCCCCGTCAGCGTCGGAATATGGTTGACGTACGGCTCGGCAACCATCGTCGCCATCGTTGCATCGACGTTGCGCGTGTCGAATTCGTGTTTCAGATGCGCTTCCCACAGTGTGGACAGGTCGTAGTGCGGGCCGAGCGCGGCACGGAAGGCGGCGATCGCGCGCTGATGGGCCATGATCGCGGCGGCCTTGTCGAAATGATCGCCGCCGACGCGCGCGAACGCGTGATCGACACCCGGATACACAACCACTTCGACACCGTCGCGCCCGGCCAGCGCGTCGGTAATGCGCTGCTGCGCGTCCGGCGGGCAGAAGCGATCCTGCCCCGCGATCTGCAGCACGAGCCGGCCGTGCAGGTGCGACGCCTCGTCGAGCGCCTGCTCGATGCCCACCCCGTAGTAGCTGACCGCCGCGGCCACGTCCGGCAGCCGGCACGCGGCGAGATAGGCGAGCTTGCCGCCGAGGCAGTAGCCGAGCACGCCGGCTGCGCCCGTGCATTCCGGCAACTGCCTGAGCACCCCGAGCGCGGCGCCCACGTCCTCGACGCCCTTGTTCTCGTCGTATTCGCGGTAAAGGGCCATCGCGCGCTCGACGTCGGTGGCTGTGTAACCGAGTTCGATCCCCGGCGCCTGGCGCCAGAACAGGTCGGGCACGAGCACCGTATAGCCTTCCTCCGCGTAGTAGTCGGCCGCTTCCCGCATCGTCGCGTTCGCGCCGAAGATCTCGTGGCACAGCACGATGCCGGGCCCCTTGCCGGCGGCCGGCGTGCTCAGGTATGCGCGAAACGTGCCGCCGTCCGGCGACGGAATCTCGATGTGACGTCCTTGCATGTGTCCCTCCATTCCAGTTTTTTGCTGCGACGGGCCCAGTATTGGCGGACGAAATGGGCACTTCTATCCGCTTTCTTCGGCCGGTATCCGCGAATTCCGGAAACCTGAGGAGCCGGCCGCCGCGCATGGGCAGGCGCGCGGCTGACTGCGGGTATGTGCGGATGCGGAAGGCCCGCACAGTTTTCTACGATGCGCGAACGGTCCGCTTCTTGCATCGTTTGCGCGGGACGTGCGTGCTTGGGCGGCCGGACTGTCCGGATACTCCGGGCGCTATCCGGATCGTGCGGCGGATGCCCCCATACCGGGAACGCATGCACGGCGCGAGTGCAATCGGGCATGACGGGAGAACAGCGATGGCGCAATTTTCCGAAACGGGCTGGCTGCCGGATACGGCCTGTTTCAATCACGACAACCTGCTGCTGCAGTCGAACGATGTCGACGAGGTTCGCGCACGCGTCGCCGACGTCTTCAAGCCGCACCGGCTCACGCCGACCGGCGAATCGCGCGCGCTGCACAGCTGCATGCATCACGCGCGCTGGGGCAACCTGTCGTTGAACCTGCTCGATTATGGCGGTGGCGTCAGCATCGAGCCCGGGCCGCTCGAGCACTTCTTCCTGTTGCAGATCCCGCTGCGCGGCGACGCGGAGATCGAGTGCGGATCGGCGCGTTTCGTGTCGTCGCCGGGCACGGCGTCGTTGATCTCGCCGACGCTGCCGCTGAAGATGCGCTGGGGCGACGCGTGTCCGCAAGTCATCCTGCGCATCGAGCGCGAAGTGATGGAGCGCCACGCGCAGCGGCATTTCGGCGACGACCGGCGCGCGCCGGTCGAATTCGAGCCGGAATTCAGCCTGTCGTCGTCGCAGGGGACGTGTCTGATGCAGATGCTGCCGATCCTCGCCGGCGCGATCGCGACGGAGGCGCATCCGCTGCGTCACCCGCTTGCGTTCGAGCCGCTCGAATCGACGCTACTCAACCTGCTGCTGCACGGCCACCCGAACAGCGCGCGCAACGGCACGCGGCACCTGCCGGTGGCGCTTGCGCCGTTCTACGTGCGGCGCGTCGAGGACTACATCCGCGCGCATCTCGACGAGCCGCTGACGATCGAACGGCTCGCCGAACTCGCCGGCGTCAGCCCGAGCACGCTGTTCGCCGGCTTCCGCCATCGCCACGGCATCACGCCGATGGGCTTCGTGCGGCAGTTGCGGCTGCAACATGTGCGCGAGGAACTGCTGGCCGACGCGTCGCCGGGGCTCGCGTCGGTGACGGACATCGCGCTGAAATGGGGTTTCGCGCACCTCGGACGGTTCGCGATCGAGTACAAGCGGGCGTTCGGCGAGTCGCCGTCGGCGACGCTCAGGATGCTGCGCGGGCGCGCGTAGCGGCTCGCGCGGCAGCCCGCGCGCCGATCCGCTACGGCAGCGGCACGCCCCAGACCGCCGTCACCTCCCCGCCGAGCCGCCATTCGGTGAACGGGCGGCGCGGTGCGATGATCGCCGGCAGGCGCGCGTCGTGAAAGCGCGCGTAGTACGGCTCGACCCAGCTCAGTTCATCGCGGAGCGTCCACGGAAACAGGTCCTGCCCGACCGGCGTGATCGCCGTGAAGCTGGCGGGATTGTCGACCGCATTGATGACGAGGTTCGCCAGGCGGCCGATCGCGCCGTCGTTTTCCCGATAGAGATCGAGATGGCGCCGCTGCACGAGTTCCGCCGCGAACACGAGCGGGAGCAGCGCGAACGTGTGATAGTGCAGCGCGCGGTTGCCGCGTTTGACTTCCCGTGCAAGCGAACCGTCGGGGCCGATGTCGCGGATGCCTTCGCGAACCCGCAGCAGCCCCGAGTCGACGAGGCTCGCGTTGCCGGTCACGGTACCGATGGCGATCAGGTCGAGTCCGGCCCAGTACACGAGGTTGTTGTGCAGATGGTTGATCGCTTCCGCATCGCGGGTGGCGATCGCGATGCGTTCGAGCCACGGATCGATCGCGTCGAACCGCGCACGGTTCGCGTCGCGCACGTCGCGCGGCATGCGCAGGATCACCATCGCGAAGTCGGTGCCGGCCCACGAACGCTCGTAGTCGCCCTGATAACCGGTGATCCGGCCCATCAGCGCGTCGGCCCGCGCCCAGCTTTCCAGCAGGCTCGTCACGCACGACCAGTCGCCATGGTCCGCCGACGCATTGAGCCGTGAAATGAAATCGCGCATCGGCTTGACCGCGCGCGCATAGCCGGCGGCGTCGTCATAGTAGCCGGGCGGATCGATCGTCGTGACGGCCGCCGGGACGTCACAGGCGCGGGCCGGCGGCACGGCGCAGAAGAGTGCGCTCACCGCGAGCCACGCGGCGAACAGGGGGCGGGCCGACAGGCGGGGCATACGGTCCTCGGTGGTGACGTGACGGTGGCGTGGCAAACACGGAAGCCGAACCCGGGGGCGGACAACTTCGCGACGCCGGACGTGCGTGGCCGCCGAGGCACGACGAACGCCGGTGACGCGCGCGGGCCGTGCAGCCCGCGTACGCTTCCGGTGGCGCACGCAGTCTAGCGTCCCCGTCTTTCATCCGCCTTGCCCGGCGGCAGCCGGCTGGATCGACGCCGGGCCGCCCCTGTCTTCCACGCGCCGGCCGACGGCGCATTTTTTTTTGAGACTGCGCCATGTTCCCCCGGTATCATCGCTGCGCTCGCGACCGACGCCATGGGCCAGTGCATGCCGACTCGCGCGCAAACCGCATCGCAAAGAAGACAACGCAGGGCGGACGCCGACGGTGCGTCGCGCCGCGATCAGGCCGAATCGGCCACCAGCACGACGGAGCAAGGAACGATGGTAACGGGGACGGGTGCGGCGCGACGCGCGAGGGCGATCGCGGCCGGGAGCGCGTTGTATGTGGCGGCCGCGGGCGGCGCACACGCGCAGGCATCGGGTGCGGCAGCCACGGCGCCGGCCGGCACGGCGGCGGCCGTGCTGCCGACGATCGACGTGACCGGGAAGGCCGACGGCGCGTCGAGCGGGCTCGTCGGGCTGCGCACCACGGCCGGCACGAAGACCGACACGCCGGTGGCCGAGATCCCGCAAACGGTCAATCTCGTGACCGCGCAGCAGATCGAGATGACCGGCGCGACCGACCTGAACCAGGCGCTGCGCTACGTGCCGGGATTCGCGACGTTCGGCGCCGACAGCCGCACCGACTGGTATGCGGCGCTGCGCGGCTTCACGCCGACGCTGTACGTCGACGGCGTGGCCGCGCCGAATACGGCCGTGATCGCGAACTGGCGCGTCGACCCGTACATGATCGACTCGATCGCCGTGCTGCGCGGGCCGACCTCGGTGCTGTACGGCGCGGGCGAGCCCGGCGCGATCGTCGATGCGCACACGAAGCTCGCCGACGGCGAGCGCGTCCGCGAAGCCGGCGTGCAGATCGGCAACGACGCGCGCAAGCAATTCATGCTCGATGTCGGCGATGCGCTCGATCCGGACGGCCGCTATGCGTACCGCTTCGTCGGCGTGGCGCGCGACGGCAATGCGGTCACCGGCCCGAACGGCGACCGGCGCGTCGCGCTGGCGCCGTCGTTCCGATGGCGGCCGACCGCCGATACGTCACTGACGCTCTCGGCGACGTTCCTGCAGGACAGCAGCGACATTTCGTCGAATTTCCTGCCCGCGTCGGGCACGGTGTTGCCGAACCCAAACGGCCGGCTGTCGCAGGACACCTACATGGGAGCCCCCGGGTTCAACGACTACCGGAAGAAGCAGTGGTCGCTCGGCTACGCGTTGGAGCACCGCGTGAACGCGATCTGGTCGCTGCACCAGGACGTGCGCTGGTCGCACCTGTCGCTCGACGATGCGACGGTGTTCGGCAACGGCTTCGTGCCGCGCAGCACCACCAACATGATGCGTTTCGCGGGGCTGTTCCAGCTCAACTACAGCCGGCTCGACATCGACAACCACGCGCAGGCGCGCTTCGGCACGGGGCCGCTCGAACATACGCTGCTGCTCGGCGCGCAATTTGACAGGCAGACGACGACCAACAGCGTGTGGCTGGCGCTCGCGCCGTCGCTCAACCTGTATCACCCCGTCTACCGGCCCGTCACAGCCGCGATCTTCTCCGGCCCGACGTCGCTCGGCCACGTCGACCAGTACACGGCGATGAACACGTTCGGTATGTATGCGCAGGACCAGATCCGCTGGCAGCGCTGGACGCTGACGCTCGGCGGCCGCGAGGATTTCGTCAATGCGCGGTTCGACGACCGGACGGCCGGTACGCAGGCGCAGCAGGACGTCAGTGCGTTCTCCGGGCGCGTCGGGCTCACCTATCAGGGCGACGCCGGGCTGTCGCCGTACGTGAGCTATTCGACGTCGTTCGATCCCGTCATCGGCGTCAGGATGTATGGCGGCGGGTTGCCTGCACCGACGCGGGGCAAGCAGACGGAAGCCGGGCTGCGCTGGCAGCCGCCCGGCAAGAACCTGCTGCTGAGTGCGGCCGTCTACCAGATCGACCAGACCAACGTCGCGACGCCAACACCGGTGAGTCTCGACCCGACCGGCACGACGTCGGTGCAGACCGGCAAGGTGCGCTCGCGCGGGATCGAGCTGAGCGCGGTCGGCAAGGTCACCCGCGAGCTGTCGGTCGTCGCGTCGTATGTGTATCAGGACGTCAAGAACGTGCAGGCGAACGACGCGTCGCTGAACCACTGGCCGGTGGCCGTGCCGCTGCCGCGGCAGATGGCGTCGATGTGGGCCGACTGGACCTGGCGCACGGGTGCGCTGTCGGGCCTCGGGCTCGGCGGCGGCGTGCGCTACCAGAGCGCGTCGGCCGGCGCGCCCGACAACTCGCTGACCGTGCCGAGCGTGACGCTGTATGACCTGGCGCTGCACTACGAGATGCCGCACTGGCGATTCGCGCTGAACGTCGCGAACCTGTTCGACCGGCGTTATGTCAGCGGCTGCACGTCGTATACCGTCTGCGTGTTCGGCAACGAGCGGACCATGCTGGCCACCGCAAAATACAACTGGTAGTCGCGAACGCGCCGAACGGGCCTACGCGTCGCGTTGCGGCTCCCGGCGCGCGGCGCGTTCGCCGGCGTCGCGCTGGCGCCGCCACTCGGTCGGCGTGAGGCCGAAACGTTCGCGGAATGCGGTCGCAAAATTCGCCGGCGTGGAAAAGCCGATTTCCTTCGCAATGCTGGCAATGCTGAGCGACGTCGAATCCAGCAGATCCTGCGCGATCCGCAGCCGCTCGTGCCGCAGATACTCGAACACCGTCTGGCCGAGATTGTCGCGAAACGCACGTGACAGCCGCTTTTCGTGCGTGCCGACCGCGCGGGCCAGCTGCTCCACCGTCGGCGGATCGTTCAGCGTCCGCGCCAGGTGGCGGATGGCCGCGCGCACGATGATGTCGTCGTCCTTGCCGGCCACGAACGGGCTTTCCACGTCGACGGGCTGCTCGCGCTTCTCCCGCGCGAGCTGCACGCGAATTCGCGCGAGCACTTCAGCGGGCTCGAACGGCTTCACCACATAGTCGACGCAGCCGATTTCGAACCCCTCGAGGCGTTCGTGCAGGGCGCCGGCCACGGTCAGGAAGATCACCGGAATCGTGGACGTCAGCGGATCGGCGGCAAGCAGCCGGCACGCGGTGAAGCCGTCCATGCGCGGCATGCGGACATCCATCAGGATCAGGTCGGGCATGAGCGCCTGCGCGCGCTGGCACGCCTGCAGCCCATCGGATGCAATGCTGATCCGGCACCCCGTGCCGCGCAGGATGTCGATCAGCAAGCGAAGCTGGTCGGGCTGATCGTCGACGATCAGGATATGGGCGTCGCCCAATGCGGAGATCGATGGATGCATCGTGCACCTGTTCTGGAATGGCTGCTGGCTGCGTTCCTCCGGGTGGCCGGCCCGGTTCGGACCAATCGTCGGAAGCTGCTCTGTTGGCGACGTACAAGCGCATCGATATGCGGATCTCGCCCCACGACACGACGGACAACCGGTCGGCGTAATGCCCGGCATGGCCGGTTTTGATCACTGATTCGGTAAAGGCGCGGAGCGTTGCCGTCGTCGCGCGCTGAAAAGTGCGCGCCCGCCGGTCTCGATGCGAGCCGAATTGTAGGGGCATATTTCAATCCTTGCCAGATGCATTGACTCTATCTGCTTCATTCCGCTTTTCGGATGCTTCATCGTGAATTTTTTGATTCGTGTTTGCGGTACGGCACGCTGATGCCTGTCCATTTCCGCCATTTTTATTTGCGCCGCCACCTGCGATCGCGCAGTTCCGTGATTTTTTTGAAAAACTTTTTGACGAATTTTTCTTTAATCCGCCTCAGCAAAGATTCTGTCCGCTCGACAAAACATCTCAATTAATTCTGGTGGCGAGAAATCGTTTGCGAGATGCGTGTTTTTATCGCAACTCATTGAATATATTGAATTTTACAATCTATAAAGAATGTCGTCTTCAATTATTTTAAATCGTGTCTCATAATTCGTCCGGACTTTGAATGCAGGGTCGCACCGAGCAACGCAAGACACGGCGGGTTGTGACGGACGTTGTGCGATTCGGGTCCGAGGCATCAATTGATGTGACTCCGGGCGCAGGTCCGTTGCGCGCAAGCGCAAATCCGGTTGCCGTGGATGAAATAAAAGAAGCGGGGTTGGTCGCGGTCAGCGCGACATCAAATCAGGGGTGTCCATAACGGCGGGTTGAATCTCCGGATTCAGTCGCGGGGCGAATTCGCCCATATAAAACGATATGCATTCCTAATGCATTACCTGGATTAACGGAACGGGCCGTCACACGAACGGCGTGCCCGCGCTTTCGAACGTCCCGTCGCCACGGGCGGACGATGCGTGTCGCCCTCGGCACGCTCGGACCGGGCACGGGAAGCGGGTTCCGCACTGAAGTCGTAATCGCAATCGCAGCTGAAGTCTTCAACAGAAAGTAAGTAGTCCGTACTCAAACCAAACGCTACAAAACGGAGCAGAAGACCATGAAGAGGAAGCAGATTTCGGCGCTTGCCGCCGCCATGTTCACGGGTGCAGGTGTCCTGATCTCGGGCGCCGCGCATGCGGACAATTTCGTCGACCGCGGTAACCCGGACAACGCACTGACCGGTCAGTGCATCGACGGGACGAACCCGCTGTGCGTCGCGACCAAGAGCGGGAGCTACGTGGCAGTGAGCACGGCAAACGTCAAGATGGGCACGAATGCCAAGGCAGGCACCAGCGGGATCGCGATCGGCGACCAGTCGAATGCGAGCAGCAATGGCGGCACCAGCAGCGGCGGCGCGATCGCGATCGGCGTCGGCGCGCAGGCGCTGGCGAACTCTGCCACGGCCATCGGCACGGTAGCCGTCGCGCAAGGCAACACGGCGCTCGCCATCGGCCGCCAGTCGGCCGCGGTCGGCGATTTCTCGATGGCGCTCGGCAACGTCGCCGATGCGCACGGCACGAGCTCGATCGCGCTGGGCCACTCGGCGCTCGCCAGCGGCGATCGCTCGGTTGCGATCGGCGGCGCCAACCCGACGTCGAGCGACGGCGTGTCGGCCGGCGCGTCGTATGACGCGGCCACCCAGACGCGCGCCGGCGGCACGCAATCCGTGGCGATCGGCGCAGGCGCGCAGACGAACGACAACAACCAGGTGGCGATCGGTTCGGGCAGCACCGGTGCGAACAATGGCGGCACACCGGTGTTCGGCGGCACGGCCGCGCCGGTTGGCGGCGCGGTGTCGTTCGGCGCAATCGGCAACGAGCGCCAGCTCAAGAACGTCGCGGCAGGCGCGGCCGATACGGACGCCGTCAACGTCCAGCAGCTGAAGAACGTGAACGGCACGCTCAGCACGAGCATCGCCACGGTCGACGCACGCGTGACGTCGGTCGGCAATTCGCTGTCGACCACGATCTCGAACGTCGACCAGCGCGTGACCAGCGTGGGCAACAGCCTCAGCACCAGCATCGTGACGGCGACGAAGAATGTCGTGAAATACACCGACGATTCGCATGCGGCGATTGCGCTCGACGGAAGCAATGGCACGACGATCAACGGCGTCGCGGCGGGCGTCGCCGACACCGATGCGGTCAACGTCGGCCAGCTGAAGGGCAGCGTCGCGCCGCTGCAGACGTCCATTTCGACGGCGGCGTCGAACATCACGAACCTGCAAACCAGCGTCACCGGCATCAACACGTCGCTGAGCACGGCGACGACCAATATCAGCAACCTGCAGGCGGCCGATGCACGCAACGTGAAGTATGACGGCCAGAGCGGCTTCGACTCGGTGACGTTCGCCGGCACGAACGGCACGACGCTGCACAACGTCGCAGCCGGTGTCGCGAATACGGACGCAGTGAACGTCGGTCAGCTCAACGGTGGCCTGTCGTCGCTCAGCACGAGCGTGACGAACAACCTCAGCACGACGCTCGGCAACCTGAGCACATCGGTCACCAACCAGATCGGCAACGCGACGAAGAACGCCGTGCAGTATGACGATGACGCGCATAGCGGCGTGACGCTCGGCGGCAAGAGCGCGCAGTCGCCGGTCGGCCTGCACAACGTGGCGGACGGCATTGCCGCGAGCGACGCCGTGAACGTCGGCCAGCTCGGCAAGGCTACCGACACGCTGAATCAGTCGATTACGAATGTCGGTAACAGCGTGACGACGCTCGGTAACCAGGTGACCGCGAATACGGGTAACATCGCGGCGCTCCAGCAGGACGCGCTTCTGTGGAACACGAACCTCGGCGCGTACGATGCGAGCCACGGCGGCAACGGTCCGCAACGCATCGGCAACGTCGCGGCCGGTGTCGCCAACACCGACGCGGTCAACGTCGGTCAACTGACGGGCAGCCTCGCGCCGCTGCAGACGTCCATCTCGACGGCGGCGTCGAACATCACGAACCTGCAGGGCAACGTCACGAGCATCAATGCGTCGCTGAGCACGGCGACCACGAACATCAGCAACCTGCAGGCGGCCGACGCACGCAACGTGAAGTACGACGGCCAGAGCGGCTTCGACTCGGTGACGTTCGCCGGCACGAACGGTACGACGCTGCACAACGTCGCGGCCGGTGTCGCGAACACCGATGCAGTGAACGTGGGACAACTGAACGGTGGCCTGTCGTCGCTCAGCACGAGCGTGACGAACAACATCAACACGACGCTCGGCAACCTGAGCACATCGGTCAACAACCAGATCGGCAACGCGACAAAGAACGCCGTGCAGTACGACGATGACGCGCACAGCGGCGTGACGCTCGGCGGCAAGGGCGCGCAGGCGCCGGTCGGCCTGCACAACGTGGCGGACGGCATTGCCGCGAGCGACGCCGTGAACGTCGGCCAGCTCGGCAAGGCCACCGACACGCTGAACCAGTCGATCACGACCGTCAGCAACAACGTGACGACGCTCGGCAACCAGGTGACGACGAATACGGGCAACATCGCCGCGCTCCAGCAGGACGCACTCCAGTGGAACGCGACCCTCGGCACCTACGACGCGAGCCACGGCGGCAACGGCGCGCAACGCATCGGCAACGTCGCGGCCGGCAAGAACGGAACGGACGCGGTCAACGTCGACCAGTTGAACGCGGCGATTCAGGACGGCACGAGCCAGCTCGATGCGCTCGCGGTGAAGTACGACGATGCGAGCAAGAAGCAGGTTTCGCTCGGCGCGGGTAACGGCGGGAGCCCGGTGCGCTTGACCAACGTCGCGGAAGGCAACGTCGCGGCCGGCAGCACGGATGCGGTGAACGGCGCGCAACTGCGCCGCGCGACCGACGGCACGGCAGCCGCGCTGGGCGGCGGTGCAACGGCGAATCCGGACGGTTCGATCAGTGCGCCGGCCTATAAAGTCGGCGGCGGTTCGTTCAACAACGTCGGCGACGCGCTCACGAACCTCGACGGCCGTGTCGGCAGCAACACGACGACGCTCGAGAATCACGAAACGCGCATCGGCAACGCCGAAACGAACATCGCCGGCAACACGGCCGCGATCGCCGGGCTGCAGCAGGACGCGCTCCAGTTCGACCCGAAGGCCGGCGCCTACAACGCGGCGCGCGGCGGTGCACCGACGAAGCTGACGAACGTGGCCGACGGCAACATCGCCGCGGGCAGCACGGACGCGGTGAACGGCGGCCAGTTGTCGGGCGTGAAGTCGTCGCTCGAACAGCAGATCACGCAGGTGTCCAACCAGGCGGGCGAGGCCGTGAAGAACGTCGTCAAGTACGATGTCGACACGAACGGCAACCGGCTGAATTCGGTATCGCTGATCGGCGGCGATACGAATGCGGCCGTCGTGCTGAAGAACGTCGCCGCGGGCACCGACGATACGGACGCAGTGAACGTGAAGCAGCTGAAGGGCGTGCAGTCGAGTCTCAACCAGCTCGGCGCGCTTGCGGTGCAGTACGACGACAGCTCGAAGAGCTCGATCACCCTCGGCGGCGCCGGCGGCACGCGTATCACCAACGTGCAGGCCGGGACGCTCAGCGCAACCAGCACGGACGCGGTGAACGGTTCGCAGCTCTACGCGACCAACCAGCAGGTCGCGAAGAACACGACCGACATCACGAACCTGCAGGGGAACGTGACCAACATCGCGAACGGCAAGGCCGGCCTCGTGCAGCAGCAGGATCCGAACGGCGCGATCACGGTCGGGAAGGACACCGGCGGGTCCAGCGTGAACTTCTCCGGCACGTCGGGCGACCGTGTGCTGACCGGTGTCGCGGCGGGCGTGAAGGACAACGACGCGGTCAACATGGGCCAGTTCAATAATGCATTGAAGAACGTGGCGGCCAACGACCAGATCCGTGCGTTGGCAACCGATGCGAACACCACGTGGATCGCGCGTGCCGATGCGGGTTCGATCGGGTCGACGGCAACCGCAACCGGCAAGAACGCGGTGGCGGTCGGCCAGGGCTCCGTCGCCGATCGCGACAATTCGTTCTCGGTCGGCGCGAAGGGCAGCGAGCGCCAGGTCACGAACGTCGCGGCCGGCACGGCGCCGACCGACGCGGTGAACGTGCAGCAGCTGAACGACAACCTGTCGGCCGCGTCGAATCAGGCGAAGGGCTATACCGACCAGCGCATCGGCCAGGTGTACAACTCGTTCAACGACCTGAAGAAGGACATGTACGGCGGCGTGGCATCGGCAATGGCCGTGGCCGGCCTGCCGCAACCGACGGGCGCGGGCCGCTCGATGGTCTCGGCGGCGACGTCGAACTATCACGGCCAGCAGGGTTTCGCCGCCGGGTACTCGTACGTGACGGAAAGCAACCGGTGGGTCGTCAAGGCGTCGGTGACGGGCAACGCGCGTTCGGACTTCGGCGCGGTGGTGGGCGCGGGTTACCAGTTCTGACGTCGTCCGCGCAGCATCGATTGACCGGCGGTGTCGGGCAGCGGTTGTGATGTCCGGCACTGGCGGGAAATCCGTGGCCCGGGGTGGGTTTGCCACCTTCGGGCCATCGATGCTTGATGCGTCACGCAGCGCGACAGTGCTGCGCCGAGCGCGTCCGGCAGTCCATGCCGCTTGCCTTGCGCCCGGGTCTCACGCGGCAAGCACAGCGAAAAGAGGGGGCTCAGGCCCATCCCGGCCGAATGCGAATAGCGCGATCCACGGCGATCGCAACGGCGCCCCGGCCCACGGTTTCACGCGGGTTCGCGGGCTGTCCGGACGTGCGACTCATGCGAATTGCCGAACGTGAGCGCCGGCTCGTATTCTGAATGCGTCGGGCGGAACGGCATGGGGCCTCCGCCGATCCACGCATGACAGGGACTCGCAATGACTGCCATTACGCAAACCATGAAGCTCAACCACCTGAGCTTTCCGTCGGCCGACACACGGGCGACGGCCCGATTCTTCGAGCGGTACCTCGGTTTCACGATCGCGGGAAGCTGGGAACAATCCTGGATCCTCAAGCGCCCGGGCTTCGACGTGGTGATCGATCACGTCAGCGACGACACGCCGGCATGGCCGACGAATTTCCACGTCGGGTTCGAACTGCCGAGCCTCGATGACGTTCGCACGTTGTTCGAGCGCTTTACGGAAGAGGGCGTCGAGATGGTGACGGAGGTCTTCAACAACGGGCGCGGTTCGCGTTTCTTCTGCCGCGCACCGGGCGGCGTGATGTTCGAACTGAACACGCGCGCGGATGCCGCGCCGGCATATCAAGGCACGTTCGACAACTGACGCGGGTGGGCGTCGCGCCGCGCTCAGCCGCCGGCGCGGATCAGCCTGTCGATGACCGCGCGAGTGTGCGAAGGCCGCGTGATTTCCGTCCAGTGCAGATGCGCGAATGTCGGGTCGTCACGCAGGCCGGCGAACTTGACACGATTCCGGGCGAACGTGGTGTACGACCACAGCAGCACCGATTCCCGGGAGAACGCCATCCGCAGCGATTCGCGGTTGCCGTGCGAAAGCTCGGTGCGCATGAGCCCGCGGCTCAACGTGCGCCAGAGCACCCGGGAGAATACCGTCCGGCGCCCGAAGTTGAGCCAGACCACGTGCGTGGCTCTCGACCAGAGCACGTTGCGCACGGCGCTGTAGTTTCCGTCGGCGACCCAGCGGTCGCCGGCGGTCGCGGCCTGCACGGCGCTCTCGAACTGTGCCGGCGGCACGGCTGTCCAGCCGGGGCCCCAGTAGAGTCGATCCAGCTCGATGTATGGGCAGCCGGCTGCTGCCGACAGTGCACTGGCAAAAGTGGATTTCCCCGCTCCGCTGGTTCCAACGACGACGACGCGCATGGGTTTGACCGCGGTTGAATTTTGAAGCCGCGTATTGTGCCTCACACCCCGAAACGGTGCTGCATCGTCGATCGGTTCGAAGCCGCCGGCACACCGTTCCCCCATGCTCGCCCGTGCAACGGTCACGACAGGCGGGGCGCCTCATGCACGCACGTCGCGCCTTTTGTACAATCTCGCGCGAGGGTCGGACAGCTTACGGCCGCGACGAACGTCAACACGATCGAAAGAGAGAAACGATGGCGACCGAACTCGGGTGGCGGGAGCGCATGCACGCGGGCGGCGCTTGCAACGGGATCCCGCGATGGGTGCGCGGACGGGGAAAGGCCGGGCGCGTGTGTCGATCGGATCGGGACCGCGCATGAGCGACAAACCCGTTCTTGCCGCCGGCGCGCCGTGTGAACCTGCCGCGTCGACTGCGCCCCTGATGGCGCTCGCATGCCTGGTCGTATTCATGGTGCAAATGGCGACGACGGTCTACCTGCCGTCACTGCCTGTCGTCATGCGCGAATTGACGATGACGCAAGGGGGCGCCGAATTCTCCATTTCCGCGTACGTGATCGGCGCAGCGTTGCCGGTACCGTTCTGGGGCGCGGCCGCGGAACGCTGGGGCAGGCGCGGCCCGTTGCTGATCTCGCTGCTGCTGTTCGTCGCCAGCAGCCTGCTGCTCGCCATCTGCACGGTCGCACCGGCGCTGCTCGCGTTGCGCGCCCTCCAGGGCATCGGGGGCGGCGGCGCGGCGATCATCGCCAGAATCATCGTCCGCGACAACTGGCGCGGCGACGAACTGGCGCGACGGCTGTCGGTGTTGTCGATCGCCTTCATCACCGCACTGGGCGGCGGCCAGTTCGTCGGCGGGCTGATCGGCCGATACAGTCATTGGCAAACGGGTTTCGTGCTGATGGCCGTCATCGCCGCGCTGGCGATCGGCCTGTCGGTTGCGTTACCGTTGAAGGCGGGAAGCCGCACCGCGGTCACGTCGGGCATGGCCAGCACCTACCGGATCCTGTTGCGGCGCCCGGGCTTCCTTTGGCCGGCTTGCGCGGGCGGGTTGGGGTTCGCGACGACCGTGACCTTGCAGGAAGTGAGTCCGTTCGTGTTCCAGGAACATTTCAGGCTGGCCGTGACGAGCTTCGGCGGTATCGGCCTGTTGCTCGGTGTCGCCTATTTCAGCGGCGCGATGCTGGTCAATCGCCTCGTGAAGCGGCTCGGCGGCGTGCGGCTCATGCATGCCGGCGCCGCGCTGGTTGCGCTCGCAACCACGTTGATGCTGGCGTCGTGGCTCGGCGGCCTGCTGGCTCATTTCAGCGGCCTGTGGATCTTCATCGCGCTGTATTGCCTCGCGATTTTCGGCCAGGCGGTGCTGTTTCCGAACAGCATGGCGACCGCCGTCAGCGATGCGCACGAACATGGCGCGCATGCGATGGCCTTGTGCGGCTTCCTGCAGCAAGGATTGGCGGGCATCGCGGCGACGGCCGCGGTGCTGCAGCACCATGGCGGCACGTGGACGCTCGCCGTGTTCGTGCTGGGCGCGCTGACGTGGCTGGTGGTGCGGTTCAAGGTGAGGGCCGGCTAGGCAGCGGACGTCGACGGAGGGTTCATCGGCCACCTGCGTCTCCGCTGGAAACAACCCCGTGCGCAACCGCAGGCTGAGCGTGAGCCTTCCGATGCAAGAGAAAGTGTGACATGCACATGCGATAGATCGCGCCGCGCTGCTCAAGCGAAGGATTCGTAGAAAGCATTATCTCGTGCGTCGCTCGGCAGCCTTTCACTACGAATTCAAATGCATTTCCGCCAAAAATGAGAATCGAAGAGCCATTAAAGGTTTCATTGGCGCGCCGGCAATGGCAACAATCAAAATAAATATTTAATAAAGCAACTAGTGTCTGGCGCGTTATCCCCGGCCTCACCTCATCCGTCCTCCTCGACCCGCGCCACGTGCGGCCTTTCCCAGACAGAACCGGGCTCTCGGGCACATTCCACCGATGCAACCTTGTCGATCCCGCCATCGCGGCCGACGAGATCATTTCAAATTTCTCACCAAACCATGACTCGATTAACATCGATGACAGAAAAATTTAAACTGTTAGAAAATATCTTGTAATTATAAAAATGACCTTCTAGCATCCCTCTGCGGTTCGTGACATGTCTTACATCAAAGTCTGTACTTGATGCATTCCTCGAACATCACCCACTTATAAGCCGGGGGATTACATGAAGAAACTGTCTCGTCTGCTGTCCATCTCCGCGATTACCGTCGCGAGTCTCAGTGCTTTTGCCCAGGCCGGCGACCAGTCGGCTACGGTCGACAAGGCACTGCAACTGATCCAGCAGAACCCGTCCGCCTTCAGTCTCGCAGCCGGCGGCGCAGCACGCACGTTGAAGTTCGCAGGGCCGCAGGCGAGCGCGCCGGCGGACGGCGATCAGTTCCAGGTGCGCGACGTGATCGTCGACCCAGACGGCACCGAACACGTGCGTTTCGACCGCTTCTATGCGGGCCTGCCCGTGATCGGCGGCGACGTGGTCGTCCATTCGAGCAAGGGGCAGTTGAAGCAGGCGAGCGTGACCCAGCTCGCGCCGATCAATCTCGCCGGCACGATCGGCAAGGTGGGCGACCGCGCGGTCGTACGCAACGCACCCGATATCGGCGCTGCCCGAGTCAAGCGCATCGCAGCCGCGCGTTTCAACTCGGACGTGCGCCGCGTCGATGACGCGGAACTCGTCGTGTTCGCACGCGACGTCACGCCGACGCTGGCCTACGCGGTGCGCGTCTACGGCAAGGCGACCGATGTGCATGGCGACGCGGTGCTGTACTACGTCGATGCGCGCACCGGCACCGTGCTCGACGCACAGGACCTGATCAAGACGGCCGCCGCGACCGGCACCGGCCGTTCGTTGTACTACGGCAACCTGACGCTCACCACGGACCAGACGGGCACGAACGCGTACCGGATGCTCGATCCGAGCCGCGGCTCAGGCTCGGTCTACGACGGCCGCGGGCTGACCTCGGACGACGTCGAGCAGGCGACCGACCTGCCGATCTTCACGAGCAGCACGAACGTGTGGGGCAACAATACGACCACCGACCGGCAGACGGTCGCCGCCGACATCGACTATGGTCTCGCGCTGACTTGGGACTACTACAAGACGACGCACAACCGCAACGGCATCTTCAATGACGGCCGCGGCGTGAAGAGCTATGCACACGTGGTGTTCAACACGGGCAGCGGCACGACCGGTGCGAACGCGGCATGGCTGGATTCGCACGTGATGGTGTATGGAGACGGCCAACCCGGCACCAGCCTGCCGAAACCGGTCGTTTCGGTGGACGTCGCCGGACACGAGATGAGTCACGGCGTGACCGAGGCCACGGCCAACCTGAACTACTCGGGCGACGCGGGCGGCCTGAACGAGTCGACGTCCGACATCTTCGGCACGCTCGTGAAGTACTACGCCAACAACCCGAACGATCCCGGCAACTACGTGATCGGTGCGCGCGTGGTGAGCGGCGGCCTGCGCAAGATGTACAAGCAGGATCTCGACGGCCGGTCGTTCAGCTGTTACCCGTCCGGCGGATTCTCGTGGTCGAATCCGCGCCACGATCCGCATTTCACGTCGGGCGTCGGCAACCGCCTGTTCTACCTGCTCGCGGAAGGCCCGACGGTGCCGTCGACCGATACCGGCCTGACAAAGGCGCAGCTGGTCTGCAACGGTGACACGACCTTCAGCGGCGTGGGCCGCGAGAAGGCCGGCAAGATCTGGTACCGGACGCTGACCGTGTATCTGAACGCCAACTCCAGCTACCCGAACGCGCGTCGTGCATCGATCCAGGCGGCGAACGACCTGTATGGCACGAACTCGGCCGAAAGCGCAGCGGTCGCTCGCGCGTGGAGTGCGGTCGGCGTGAATTGATGGCGCCTGTGTGAGTGCGTTGAATGCCCGAAAATCGCCTGGTGGACCCTTCGCTTCGGAGAAGGGCGAACCGATCGAAGCCACGCGATGTCCGGGCGAATAAAGGGCAGAGGTTGATCGACCGCCTGCGATTGCAGGCGGTCGAATTCCAGATTCCCGTTTTCGTTCCACCCGCAACTTGTCTCGCCGGATCTCGCCTCGACTCGCCTCCTGTCGCGCCATTCACTTGACGGTGAACCTCAGCGGATTCCCGCCGCATTTCTCGTTGCCTTCGTCACGCGTTGGACCGGCCAGCCCTCGTCCAAACCTCCGCTCCGCCATCCCGCCTCGCTCCGGCACTTTTTCCCAAAAAAGTATCTGCCGGGCAATCGTTTGCGGCCGGCCGCGTGGCGTTCAGTTTATTCATCGCATGCCGATATCTTGAAGGCGCGCCTGATCGAAGCGGCATGGCCCCGCCGCGTCGATCAGGAATGGCATCGGCCCATGCGACGGATAGGGGAAGAAAGGTTTGGTGACAGTTTTCGGGTGCATCGTTCATCGGCACAATCACTGGCTGGTGTTGCTTGCCGCACTGTTGTGCGGAGGCGGCTCGTGGGTCACCGCGCGCCTGTTCCAGCGCACGGTGAACACCTCCGGCACGCAGCGGCTCGGCTGGCAGGTGCTGACGGCCATTTCGGCCGGCGTGGCGATCTGGTGCACGCACTTCATCGCGATGCTCGGCTTCGACGCCGGCGCGCCCGTGCACTTCAACCTGCCGCTCACGCTCGTGTCGCTGTTCATCGCGGTCGGCGGCAGCACGATCGGCTTCGCGCTGACGACCTGTCGCATCGTCAAGATCGCGCCCGCGCTCGGCGGCGCGATCGTCGGCGTGGCGATCGTGCTGATGCACTACACCGGCATGCTCGCGTGGCGGGTCGAGGGGATCGTGTCGTGGGACGTCGGCTACCTGATCGCGTCGGTGGTCCTGGCGATGACGCTCGCCGCGCTCGCGCTGCACCTCGCGATGCGGCCGTCGGCGCACGCCGTCAACCAGATGGCCGGCGTGCTGTCGCTCGCGATCCTCGCGTTGCATTTCACCGGGATGTCCGCGCTGCGCATCACGCCGCTGATGCTCGACGGCAACTGGACCGACGTGGGCGAGCTGCGTCCGTTGGCGCTGGCGGTCGCGGGCACGTCGCTCGTGATCGTCTGCACGGGGCTCGTGAGCTACGTGATCGACAGCAACGTCCGGGCCGAATCGCTCGAACACCTGCGCCGGCTGGCGCTGAGCGACATGCTGACCGGCCTGCCCAACCGGGCCAGCTTCAACGAGCGGCTCGACCTCGAAATCGCGCTTGCGCAAGAACAGCGCACGAAGCTCGCGCTGATCGGCATCGACCTGAACCGCTTCAAGGAAATCAACGACCTGCGCGGCCACCATGCCGGCGACGAGGTGCTGCGCATCCTCGCGCGCCGCATGACGAACCTGCTGCGCGAAGGCGAGTTCGTCGCCCGCATCGGCGGCGACGAATTCGCGGCGCTCTGCCGGATGGATGACGACACGCGCCTGATGGATCTGCTCGAACGGCTCGAGCCGGCGCTCTACAAGCCGGTCAGGTTGGACGACTACGAGGTCGTGCCGGGCGCGAGCTTCGGCGTCGCCATCTACCCGGACGACGCCGCCACCAAGGCCGTCCTCATCAACAACGCGGACCTCGCGATGTACCGCGCCAAGGGCAGCATCGCGCAATCGATCTGCTTCTACGAGCCGGCGATGGACCTGATCGTCCGCGCGCGCCGCAGCCTCGCGGCCGACCTGCGCCGCGCGGTGGCCGACAACCAGCTGAGCATCCACTACCAGGTGCAGACGTCGCTCGCGACCGGCGAGATCCGCGGCTACGAGGCGCTGCTGCGCTGGCAGCATGCGACGCTCGGCACGATTCCGCCCGCCGAGTTCATTCCGCTCGCGGAGGAAAACGGCGTGATCCTGGACATCGGCGCATGGGTGCTGCGCGAGGCCTGCGCGCGGGCGGCCACGTGGGAGCCGCCCTACGCGGTCGCGGTGAACGTATCGGCCGTGCAGTTCATGCACGCGGACCTGACGGCGCTCGTGGCGGACGTGCTCGAAGAAACGCGCCTGCCGGCGTCGCGCCTGCAGCTGGAGCTGACCGAATCGACGATCTTCGCCAGCCGCGAGCGCGCGCTGGACACGCTGCGGCAGATCAAGGCGCTGGGCGTGAGCATCGCGCTCGACGATTTCGGTACCGGCTATTCGTCGCTCGACACGCTGCGCTCGTTCCCGTTCGACCGCATCAAGCTCGACCAGTCGTTCGTCGCGGACGCGGAAGCGAAACCGCAGGATCGCGCGATCATCCGCGCCGTGCTCGCGCTCGGCAAGAGCCTGGGCATTCCGATCCTGGCCGAAGGCATCGAGACGCACGACCAGCTTGCGCTGCTGGCCGACGAAGGCTGCGACGAAGCGCAGGGCTTCCTGCTCGGCAGGCCCGCCCCCCTCAACGAGATCGTCGGCAGCGGGCAGATTGCGCTGACCGGCGGCAACCGCGTCCGCACGGCGGCTCCTGCGTCCGAATCGGCCGTCGAGGCCGATCTCGACCCGGGCCCGCGCGGGTAACCCTTCGACGCCGGACACGGCAGCCCGTCCCCGGGTTGCCGCCGGCACGCTCACATGAAAATCCTCTACGCACGGATGGCAAGACTGGCAAGCATCGCGGCGCCGGCCCGGAACCCGGACCTGCTCGCGGCGCAATACCGGGTATTCGCCGGCCAGATCCCGGTGTCGTACCTGATCCTCATCTCGAGCACCTGGAGCCTCGCCGTCACGCACCTCGGCAGCACGCCGTGGTGGCTGTCGGTCGCGATGCCGGCCGCGATGACGCTCGCGGCGCTCGCGCGGCTGCTGCACTGGCACCGCACCCGGCTGCTGGAGCCGACGCCGGATACCGTGATGCGCGCGCTCACGGTCACGAACTGGCTGGTGATCCCGGTCGCGGTGACGTTCACCACCTGGGCGCTGCTGCTGTTCCCGTACGGCGATGCGTGGCAAAAGGCCCAGGTCGCGTTCTACATGGCGATCACGGTGATCGGCTGCGTCTTCAGCCTGATGTACCTGCGTACGGCCGCGCTGAGCGTGGCCTTGATCGTCAACGTCGCGTTCATCGCGTTCTTCCTCTCGACGCGCCAGCCGACACTCGTCGCCACCGCGGTCAACATGGCCTTCGTGTCGGCGGCGCTGATCGCCGTCATCTCCGTCAACTACCGGGGCTTCCTGCGCACCGTCGATGCGCAGGCCGAATCGCGTCTGCGCGAGCAGGCGCAGACGCGGCTGATGCGGATGATCGACGACATGCCGGTGGCCGTGATGACGGCCGACCCGGAGACGTTCCGCATCAACTACCTGAACGCGACGTCGCGCAACCTGCTGCGCTCGATCGAGCACCTGCTGCCGATCCGCGCGGACGACGCGCTCGGCGCGTCGATCGACTTCTTCCATCCGCACCCGCAGCACCAGCGCCGCCTGCTCGCCGATCCGGCGAACCTGCCGCATCGCGCCCGCATTCCGCTCGGGCCGGAAGTGCTCGACTTCCAGGTCTCGGCCGTGCGCGACGCCCAGGGGCGCTACATCGGCCCGATGCTGTCGTGGTCGATCGTCACGCAGCAGGTCGAGGCGGAGGCGCGCATTCACCAGCTCGCGCATCACGATTCGCTCACCGGCCTGCCGAACCGCGCAACCTTCCTGGCCGAATTCGACGCGAGCCTGCGCCGCTCGGACAAGGTGCTCGCGCTGCTCTTCATCGACCTCGACGGTTTCAAGCTGATCAACGACGCGTGCGGGCATTCGGCCGGCGACGCGGTGCTGCGCCAGGTCGCGGAACGCCTGCGCGGGCAGTGTCCCGAGCCGGGGATGATGCTCGGGCGCATCGGCGGCGACGAATTCGCGGTGCTGCTGCGCGACACCGACGCGGACCGCGCGATGGGCGCGGCCGCGCGGCTCGTCGACACGCTCGTCGCGCCCTATGCGCCGTCGCCCGACCGGCCGTTCCGCATCGGTGCGTCGATCGGCTGCGTGCTGGCGCCGCATCACGGCAACGACGCCGGCGCGCTGCTGTCACGCGCGGATATGGCGCTCTATGCGGCCAAGAAAGCCGGGAAGGGCACCTACCGGATGTTCTCGCCGGACATGGAAACGAGCGCGCAGGAGCGGGTCGCGCTCGAATCGAAGCTGCGCGTCGCGCTGGACGAGAACCAGGGGCTGTACGTGTTCTACCAGCCGATCGTCGATGTCCTCACTCGCCAGATCACGACGCGCGAGGCGCTGCTGCGCTGGCATCACCCGCGCACCGGCTGGATTTCGCCGGGCCACTTCATTCCGGTGGCCGAGCGCGGCGGCCTGATCGACCGGCTCGGCCGCTTCGTGCTCGAGCAGGCCTGCCGGGAGGCGGCGCGCTGGCCCGACGGCGCACGCGTCGCCGTCAACGTGTCGGCGGGGCAGCTCGGCCACGGCACGATCGCGCCGACCTTCGCGGCGGCGCTGGCCGGCGCGGGACTCGCACCCGACCGGCTGGAAATCGAAGTGACGGAAACCGCGCTGCTGCACGACGAGGGCAAGGCCATCGCGGACCTGCGCGCGCTGCGTTCGATGGGCGTGCGCGTCGCCCTCGACGACTTCGGCACGGGCTTCTCGTCGCTCGCGCATCTGCGCGCGTTCCCGTTCGACAAGATCAAGATCGACGGCAGCTTCGTGCGCGATGCGGTCACGCGTCCGGACTGCGCGGCCGTCGTGCGCACGGTGGCCGATCTCGGCAAGCGTCTCGGCGTGACGACCGTTGCGGAAGGCGTCGAGACGGAGGAGCAGCTGGCGTGCATCACGGATGCCGGCTGCCGCGAGGTGCAGGGCTTCCTGATCGGCAAGCCCGCGCCGGGCGAGCAGGATGCGCCGGCCATCCGCTGGATCGAGCGGGCCGCGCTGGCGGCGCAGGCCACGGCCAGGCAGGCGTGAGCGGCGGCGAGGCGGCCAAGGCCATCGTCTTGGCAGCCTGAAACAATTTGTTACATAGAGCCCATTTCGCCCCTCTTGAAGTGAGCGACGAGCACCTCTATTTCGCTTTCCGCCAGACAGTGGTACGGCTGCCCGGCAGCGACGCTTCCGTCGCAATGCCCGGCAGGCGGATTCCTTTTTCGAACCTTCAATCGCTCAGGAGATGAGAATGCAGATTCGTCCCCTCTACGACCGGGTTATCGTCAAGCGAATCGAAACGCAGCGGACGACGGCCTCGGGCATCGTGATTCCCGATTCGGCCGCGGAAAAGCCCGAGCAGGGTGAAGTCGTCGCGGTCGGCAATGGCCGGCTGCTGCAGGATGGAACGCTTCGCGCGCTCCAGTTGAAAGTCGGTGACCAGGTTCTCTTCGGCAAATACGCGGGCCAGACCGTCAAGGTCGATGGCGAGGAACTCCTCGTCATGCGCGAAGAAGACGTCATGGGCGTCCTCGAGGCCGATACCAGCGCATCCCGCAAGGCCGCCTGAGATCCCTGGCAGATCGCGAACCCCCACCGGGCGTTCGCGACACATCGAATCAACGACTTCTATCCAGAGTAACAAGATGAGTGCAAAAGACGTCAAATTCCACGACAGCGCCCGCGCCCGTGTCGTCGAGGGCATGAACGTGCTTGCCGATGCCGTGAAGGTCACGCTTGGGCCGAAAGGTCGCAACGTGGTGATCGAGCGCAGCTTCGGCGCACCCACCATCACGAAGGACGGCGTGTCGGTCGCGAAGGAAATCGAGCTGAAGGACCGCTTCGAAAACATGGGCGCGCAGATCGTCAAGCAGGTCGCATCGAAGACCGCCGACGTGGCCGGCGACGGCACCACCACGGCCACCGTGCTCGCGCAGGCGATCGTGCAGGAAGGCATGAAGCACGTTGCCGCCGGCATGAATCCGATGGACCTCAAGCGCGGCATCGACAAGGCCGTGGCCGCGGTGCTCGATGAACTGCGCAAACTGTCCAAGCCGATTTCCACGAACCGGGAAATCGCGCAGGTGGGTTCGATCTCGGCCAACTCCGACGACGCGATCGGCAAAATCATCGCGGATGCCATGGAGAAGGTCGGCAAGGAAGGGGTCATCACGGTCGAGGATGGCAAGTCCCTCGAGAACGAGCTGGATGTCGTCGAAGGGATGCAGTTCGATCGCGGCTACGTCAGCCCCTACTTCATCAACGATCCGGAAAAGCAGGCGGCGTATCTGGACGACGCGCTGATCCTGTTGCACGACAAGAAGATTTCGAACGTCCGGGATCTGCTGCCGATCCTCGAGGCGGCCTCCAAGGCAGGCAAGCCGCTGCTGATCGTTGCCGAGGACGTCGATGGCGAAGCGCTGGCCACGCTCGTGGTCAACGCGATGCGAGGCATCCTCAAGGTCGTGGCCGTCAAGGCGCCCGGCTTTGGTGACCGGCGCAAGGCCATGCTGGAAGACATCGCCACCCTCACTGGCGCAACCGTCATCTCGGAAGAAACCGGCAAGCAACTGCAGAAGGCCACGCTCGAGGATCTCGGCGGCGCGAAGCGCGTCGAGGTTCGAAAGGACGACACGATCATCATCGACGGCGCGGGCGACGAGCAGCACATCGCGGCGCGCGTGAAGTCCATCCGTGCGCAGATCGAGGAAGCCACGAGCGACTACGATCGCGAGAAGCTTCAGGAACGCGTGGCGAAGCTGGCCGGAGGGGTGGCCGTCATCAAGGTCGGGGCGGCTACCGAAGTCGAAATGAAGGAGAAAAAGGATCGCGTCGACGATGCGCTGCATGCGACACGCGCGGCGGTCGAGGAGGGCATCGTACCGGGTGGCGGCGTGGCGCTTCTGCGCGCGCGTTCCACGGCGATGAGCCTGAAAGGCGCCAACGGCGACCAGGACGCGGGCATTCGTATCGTGCTGCGCGCGCTCGAAGCACCGCTGCGCGTGATCGCCGCGAATGCCGGGGATGAACCTTCGGTCGTCGTTGCGAAAGTGCTCGAAGGCAAGGGCAACTTTGGCTACAACGCGGCCACCGGTGAATACGGCGATCTTGTCGAGGCAGGTGTGGTCGATCCGACCAAGGTCACGCGCACGGCATTGCAGAACGCCGCATCGATTGCCGGGCTCATCCTGACGACAGACGCAACGGTAGCCGAAGCGCCGAAAGACCCCAAACCGGTGCAGTCGGCCGCACCTGAGTTCGAGCACTGACCCCGGCAGCGGGTCGTGTACGCGCCGGCCAACAGTCGCGGCCGGTGCGAGTCGTTTGGCGCCGCAGGCTGCCCCTCATCATGCGGCGCCCCTTTTTGCCGATGATCGACATGAAACTCGAACTTTGCATTGACTCGAAACCGCTCGACATCGAGCTTGACGACGTCGTGGCAGGACTGCTGGCCGTTCGGCTCGATTTGCCGGAAAACGCCGATCACCGGGACGCCATCACCCGTTATCTCAACGAGAAGGGGGCGCCCTGGAGCCTCGACGCGGACCACATGCGCCGACGTATTCTTCGCCGACTGATCCTGGATATCGCCGATCCGGCACTGGTGATTCGCTATCTGATGGCGGGCGACTGAATCGGCCTGGCCGGTTTCAATCGGCAGGCGGGGCATGATGCGCGTTTGCATCAATAAGTTATCCTTCTGATTTGGTCGCGTCGATGCCAGGCAATCGCCGCACGCCCGTCGCTTCGCCACCGAGGATTCCCGCCGGCGTGCTCGGTCTGGACACCCTGAAGTTCTTGCAGCTGTCGATTGACGCAGGGCTTGCCGGCCTCGGCCAATTCAGCAGCGAAGCGCTGGAGGAGGCGATGGTCGCTGTCCGATGTGGCTCAATGCGCGCGGCACGACCGGCAATGAAGGTCTTCTTTGACGGCTGTCGGTTCTGGCTCGCCAGTCACTTTCACCGTCATGAGGCGGCCCGCCGTCTCGGTGCCCGTCATCAGGAATTCTGGTGCGAGATCGAGTCAGGCTCGAAGCACGACGCAGTGCGATATGCGTCGAGCGTTTCCGGCCTCGAGCGTTTCCGTGACGACCCGTCCACATCGGCTGGCTGACCGCCATCCGTGGATTCGTTTCGTTCGCCGCCCGTCGGCGCAACATGACCCGTCCTGATACCAGGCGCGTCCTGCGTGATTCCGCGTGCGGCAGCACCTCAACGAAGCGTTTCCCGAGAGCGGCGTGGCCAGGTATTCGGGCCATCCGCATCAAGACTTCGCATGAGAAACGCATGCACCCGGAAGCCGAAACCGGCGGGCAGCGGAAGCCCGATCAGCCGATATCGATCGTGCGACTGGTGGACCTGGCCGGCTCCGATTTCGGTACGGTCAACGTGAGGACACCGTTGTCAAACTTCGCCAAGGTGTGGTCAGGGTCGGCATTTTCCGGCATCGGGATCGTGCGCACGAAGCTTCCATGGGCGCGCTCCAGCCGGTAGCAACCGTTTTCTTCACTGCTCACGTCTTGCTTTTTCTCTCCGCGCAGCACGATGGCCCCATCCTCGACGCTCACCTTCAGATCTTCGCGCTCCATGCCGGGCAGTTCGACGGTCACGCGCAGCACCGGGCCTTCATCGACGACGTCGATGCGCGGCTGGAAGCGCGATGAACTGAAGTCGCCAAACCACCGTTCGAGCGCGCCGTGGCCAGCGAACGGGTCATGAAGGAATTCCTCCATGGCGCGCAATGGTTCTCGTGAAAACAGTCGCGAAATGTCGGGCCACGACGTACGCCACGGCTCGCCTGTCGGCGGACTGTCCGAGCCTTCCGCATCGGACTTGCGGGTGGCCCCGCGAAGGAACTTGAAGGGGTTCCACTTTTTCGGATCGACATTCATGGCGTCCTCCGATTGATCTCCAGTCTGTTTTGAGCCTGGCGTAGCCGTCCGGTGCGGACACGCGCGCCATGATCCGTTTCACGAGGATCGTGCGGATCCGGATCGCGTGTCCTCACCGATACGCCTGCGTCAACTCAGGCAGCGAAGCCTCGCTGATCCTGTTCTGCGTTGACGGAGGGGCTCGTGCTGCGCCTTGGCTCACGACGCGTCAGCCGGTCTTGATTTCGATGCGTCGTGGACGCGCTTCGTCGCGGCGCGGGATGGTCAGCTTCAGCACCCCGTCCTGAAGGCTCGCCTCGATCCTCGACGAGTCGAGATCCGCCGACAGCGTAAACGTGCGGGCGAAATGCGGCTCCCGAACCTCGGCATGCTGAAGCCGCAGGTTTGCCGGCGTCGGCACCACGGCCTCGGCCTCGATCAGGAGGCTGCTGTCGTGAACCTTCACGTCCAGCTTGTCCTTCGTCACGCCGGGCAAATCGGCCCACAGCGTGACGCCGTGACTGTCCTCGTATACGTCGACGGCCGGCACGAGTGTCACCCGGCGCACGGCCTGTTCGGTTTCGCGACGCGCAACGGCGGACGCGTCGCGTTCCGCCAGTTGGGTAGTGTCTTTCATGATCGGCTCCTTCTCTTACTGGATAGCGATGGCACGTGGCTTGGACGATTCACGCTTGCCAATGCTGATGGATAGACACCCGTTTTTGTAGTGCGCCTGGACCTTGTCGGGATCGGCGGCCTCGGGCAGCTCGATGACCCGCCGGAACGTTCCGGCAAAGCGCTCTTGCGCATAGGTGCGCCGCTCACCCCCGGTGTCGCGTTGTGCCGATTTGCGTTCGCCGCCAATGGTCAGCAGCCCCTTGTCGATCGACACATCGAGCGCGGCGGCGTCGACGCCGGGCGCGAACGCGACGATCTCGATTGAATCGTCTGTCGCGCCGATATTGATCTGAGGGAAAGTGCCGAAACGGCTCGCGCGAATGCTGGACGGGAAACCGCCGAAGCGTTGCGCCATCTGTTGCTGCAGGCGGTCGAACTCGCTGAAGAGATCGGTTCCGAAATAGAGATCGCTCATGATCTTATCCTCCTGGCCTGTTGCAGCATGGAGGCGAACGGGCCTACGCGCTCCAGTTCGCCTGCCAGACTGCGTGGCAAACAAATCGAAACACGCAGCGCGCGGAATGAAGCGACCCGCGCGTCTGCCTGAGCGAAACTTAAGATAGGAATTCTGCGGAGAAATTCAAGGGGCGCCCGTCATTTTTTTGCACTTGAAATCGGTGCGCTGGACCCTATCATCGCGGCGAATCGGTACTACGTTACGGAGGACGCCATGGAGTTCGACACTGATTGGCTGACGCTCGGCAGACATCGTATCCGGCTGCGTTCGACGAGGGGGTTTCCGACCGAGTCGATGCGCACCGTGGCGGAGGTCGTCCGGCTTGCGATCGACAACAACATGAGTGCGCGGGCTCGACTCGTCGAGGTCGTGTGCCGGCAGGAAAAGACTTACGACGTCGTCGTTGGCACCACGATGGCGGAGGACAAGTTTTGTGCGCCGCAACTCGAAGCGGCCGTGGCGGTTGTGCTGGGCCTGTTGCCTGACCAGATCAACATCACGGTCACGCCCGTCACGCAAAAGGAGGTCGATCTGCACTTCGGCGTGTATGAGCGGATGCTGTCGGAGAAACTGGGTACGACGTCGCCAATCCGATGATCGGCCGGCCCGGCACGGGGCGGTGCGGCGGCCTCCAGCCGGATCGCCCCGTCGCGTTACCGCGCAGCGGCGAGGTCGTGATCGATATCCCGATGGAGGGCAGGCGGACCTCGCATCAGGCGGCCATTCCGCCGGACCAGCGTGATTCGGAGCAGCACGCGGAAAATGCATGAGAGGGTGGCCTCGCGTGATCCACGAGGATCGAACCTCAGCGCGTACCGGATGGCGACCTGCATCGAACGGGTACGTGAATTGCTGGGGCCGTATCGGGAGGCCACCATCATGGACAATCCTGAACCGCTCGAAATCGAGAAAACGACGCCTAAGCCGACCGGCCCGAACTGGGTGCGTCGCCTTGGCCCCGGCTTGATTACCGGTGCGGCTGACGACGATCCGTCGGGTATCGGGACGTATTCGCAAGCCGGCGCGCAGTTCGGATTCGAATTGCTATGGACCCTCTTCCTGACATACCCGCTCATGACGGCCATACAACTGGTGAGCGCGCGGATCGGGCGAGTGACCGGCAAGGGGCTTGCATCGAACATGCGGACTCATTACCCGATGTGGCTGCTCTATAGCGCGGTCGTGCTGCTGATGATCGCCAACGTCATCAACATCGCCGCCGACCTGTCGGCGATGGGCGCCGCAGCCGGCTTGCTGCTCCCCGGGCCGCACCAGCTCTACGTCGTTGGGCTGGGTGGCCTGTCGGTCGTGCTTCAGGTGTTCGTTCCCTATGAACGGTACGCGCGCCTTCTCAAGTGGACGGCGCTGATCCTGCTCGCTTACGTGGCGGTTGCCCTGATCGTCCCGATCCGGTGGACCGAGGTGGGCCGTGCGATCGTATGGCCGCATATCGTGCTGGCGCCGGACTACCTCACGACGGTCGTCGCGGTCCTTGGCACGACCATCAGCCCGTACCTGTTCTTCTGGCAGGCCTCGCAGGAAGTCGAGGAACTGGAATCCGCGCCGCGTGAAGGGCCGCTTCGCCGAGTTCCCCGCCAGGCCCCGGCGCAGTTGCGCCGAATCAGTTTCGACACCTGGCTGGGGATGGGTGTATCGAATGTCATTGCCTTCTTCATCGTGCTCACCGCGGCGGCTACGCTGCATGCGCACCACATCGAGGTCAAGACGTCGGCTGACGCCGCGCGGGCCCTTGCCCCGATCGCGGGTCACTTCGCTTATATGCTGTTCGCGCTCGGGATCGTCGGCACCGGTCTGCTGGCGCTGCCGGTTCTCGCCGGATCGACCGCATACGCGGCGGCCGGCACATTCCGCTGGCGCAATAGCCTCGCCCTGAAGTTGACGCTCGCGCGACAGTTCTACGCGGTCATCGCATTGGCAACCGTGGGTGGCGTGGCCATCACGTTCATGCATTTCGATCCGATCCGTGCGTTGTATTGGAGCGCCGTGATCAACGGGGTAACGGCGGTCCCCATCATGGTCATCATGATGCTGATGGCTCGGAGCAAGCGGGTCATGGGTGAGTTCGCCATTGCGGGACCGCTTGCGTGGGGAGGGTGGCTTGCAACGCTTGCAATGGCGATTGCAGCCGCGGGGATTTTTGTGCCGGGATGAAGTCCGCCGGTCCGACTCGTCGAGACGACGCGTTCCTCGCCGGTGCCGTTCGGTTTCGGTATTCGACACCAGCCGATTCATTCGTGAAACGACAGGCACCGGTGTTCACCTGGAACGGCAAAAGGACGAAAGGACGAAGGGGCGGGGAGCGGTGACGCGTGACCTTGACGGCCGTCGAGCAAACTGAACTCGAAGCGCGGTTTCTTGTCCATCGTGAGTTGCTTGCATCCATCGCTACCTTGAGGCGATGGAGCGGGCGGCCCGGCATGGCGCCGACCGCTGCGGTGCATGCGACAAGCGATGCGATGGCGGTGGATTTGCATCGCGCGCCGCGTCATCGCAGCGACATCTTTCTCGCGTAAATCTATGGCACTTCGCCAGTCGGCGAGGTACCGTTTTCTCAAGGAATACCGACCATGGCGGCAAAACGCCTTCGCATCAACATGATTACCCGTCGCCAGTCGACGTTCGATGGCCGGCATCTCGACACCGAGGCGGCACGTCGCCTCGGCACGCACGCACAGGACGCGATTCCCGCCCATCTGAAAGGCACGCAGGGCGCCGAGGCAGAATGGCTGCCGCGCGTGAAGGTCAGCGAGCGATAACCCGGTAACGCCGGGCGAGGCACTGCGCGACAGCACCGATCTCGCCGTCCGGCGGCTCTCCCCATTTCGATCGAGGTGGAACGCGTTCGCCGGACGGCGAGCACCGGATCACGACCATCTCGTCTCGCGTATCGCGCCCTGTCGTCGGACCCGCTCCGGACGGGGCGGGTAGGCGTTCCGCGGCGCCCGGCGCCGTCTCGCGGCATGTCGGCCGCCAGGGCAGGCTCGATGCGCCCGCAAGCAACGTCCGTCTCGCGTCCGTGACGCCTTGCGATCACGGCTGCGGTCGTCATCGCCGGCCTGAGCGGGCCCATTCGTCAAGTTAGCGGCGGCGCGTGCCCGTGATCCCCCAATCCCCGAGCATCGTCGTATTCGCGCGAAATATCCTTGTTCGTATAGTCCCCGAGCTTCGATGCGGCGACCACGCTCAGCACCGCACACACCAGCACGTACGCCGCGATCGCATACCCCGAGTGGTAGTAGGCAAACAGCGCGGTCGCGATCAGCGGTGCCGGGCCACCGGCAATGACCGACGCGAGCTGATAACCCATCGACGCGCCGCTATACCGCAACCGCCCTGTGAACGATTCGGCAATCAATGCGGCCTGTGGCCCGTACATCATCGAATGCGGGACCAGCGACAACACGATCGCCGTGAAGATCCACACCGGATTCCGGCTATCGACCATCGCGAAGTAGACGAATCCGAACACGCCGACGGCAGCCGCACCGATCATGTACATCCGCCGCCGTCCGATCAGATCCGACACGTGCCCGAACAACGGAATGGTGAAGAACTCGACCACGGATGCGGCCAGTACCGCCGCCAGCAGCAGTTCGCGCGTGACGCCCAGCGCCGTGATCCCGTAAGTGAACACGAACGCCGTATAGATGTAGAAGGGCGCCTGTTCGGCCATCCGCGCAAACGCCGACAGCACGATATCCCTCGGCTGCTTGCGCAGCACTTCGAGCATCGGCGTCTTCTCGATACGACGCTCGGCCAGCAGCTTCGCGAAGATCGGCGTCTCGAGAATATTCAGGCGGATATAGAGCCCGATCGCGACCAGCACGACGCTGAGGATAAACGGCACGCGCCAGCCCCACGTCAGGAAGGCGTTGCCGGAAAACCAGCTCATGGCCAGCACGGCAAGGTTGGCGAGAAACAAGCCCGCCGGCACGCCGAACTGCGGCCACGACGCGACGAAACCGCGATGCGCATTGGTGCGCGCCCACTCCATCGACATCAGGACCGAGCCGCCCCATTCGCCGCCCACGCCGACGCCCTGGATGAAACGCAATACCGTGAGGATGACGGCGCCCCAGATGCCGATCGCGGCGTAGGTCGGAACGAAAGCCACGGCGAACGTGGCAAGCCCCATCAGCAACAGGGTCACGATCAGTGTGGCCTTGCGTCCGATGCGGTCGCCGTAATGGCCGAAGATCGCGGCGCCGACCGGACGTGCGACAAAGCCGACGGCATAGATCAGGAACGCCTGTAGCGTACCGACGAGTGGGTGGGATTGCGGGAAGTACAGCTTTGCGAAGACCAGGCCGGTGACCGTGCTGTAGAGGAAGAAGTCATACCATTCGATCGTGGTGCCAATCGTGCTGGCGATGACGGCGCGGCGTAACTGGCGCCGGGCTTCCTCGTCGGAGAGGGGCGTGGCCGCGGATTGCATGGCAGCCATTTTGATATCTCCCGGAACAGGGCGATAGAGAAATTAACCATACGCCCCGCGACAGGTTCCGGCAAGCGCGAGCGACGAATGGCCGCTTCGTCGCCCGGGTCCTTCGTTCAGCCATCCTTAAATATCATGATATGACGGTTGACCATCATTCGCCTTGGCAACGACGAGGTGGGTGTGATGTTCGAGCCGTACGCACGCAGAGACGCCGAATGGCATGTCACGGAGCATTCGACGACCGCACCTGATGCCGTTACGGCGCGCACTGTGCGAGCGTCAGTGCGCGATGTCGATCCGGCGGATAGGCATGCGCAATACGCGCGCGAAGGTGACGGCTGCAAACATTCGGACAATGGCCGATAGCGTGCGTGAAGCCGTCGCAGTCCTGCAAAGGCAAGTCGGAAAACACGGGCAAGCGGCTAAGCGATCCGTAGTGATCGGCGGTGGACCAACCAGGCCTGCTCACCATTCATTCGTCTTTCAGCCAGGGCATTTCCACGGGTGACACGACCAGTTGCCGGAATTCGCGTTTCAGATCGAAGATGAACCCGACCAGGATCATGGAGTCGGCGTAAGGAATCGGAAAGACATGCGGATTTTCCGGCGTACGCAGCGGGCGCTCGGGGCTGTCGGCCGTCGCCGCGGCGTTCTCGCGAACGCTTTCCAGTTCGTCGGCCATGGCCACGCCACTGATTTGCAGCACACGGCTGCGCAGGTCACTGAAGGGCTCGATGCGCGCAGCGTCTTCGTGGTATTCGGGCACTTCGTAAACGAACCAGGACATTTTCGTCTCCTGTGAGAAGGGGCGCTATTTTAACGCTGCGCGAGGCTTCACCGGGAGTCGGCACACGTTGTGCGGCGGCCGCGGTTGCTCGAGGCAGTCCGGCAGGGGCGAGTTCTCCGGACGTCCAGGCTTCAAGCCCGTGTCCACCACGGCCTGGATCACCTTGAGTCGGTCAAGCTCTCGCTTGGCGCGCTCAGTCTCGGGAGCGTGGCTTCAGGCATGAGAATAAAGAACAAAATCATGCCGCCCCGATCATCAATTGAAGAAGAAAGGTCATCGACACACTTCGGAATTGCTCTTTGCGCGCCTGAAGTTCAATTTCCAGAATCGGAAATTTAAGCTGAATTCCACACGCGCGAGGAGGAGAGTAGATCAGCCAGAAACTAATTCGAGATGTATTTGTGCAACACATTTATTTAAATGCATGCCCGATTATTCGCTGCCTCATTGATCACGCAACCCGTAAATTTCTTCATTCCAGTCATTCGAAACGAATCGCTTGATGATAATCCTGCGCAATCCAACCGATCGTTTCACTCCGGCTGTTGCCAACAATCCGATTGTCGAAAGCCTAACTATCGTGCGATCCATTTATCAAAGTTCAGAATCAACGCCAGCCCGTTCGACAAGACGACTCGATATTCAATAATTCAGTCCAAGCAGGCCGATTAACTCACTGTTTTAACAAACGCAACTCAGCTCTCGTGTCTTGCACTTATTGATGCTGTTGGTGTTCGAAGTTTCTGCTATCCGCAGTTCATCACACCCGACCGCTTAGAGCCACGAACGGTCTTCGCTCGGACCCGATATCGGGCATCATTAGATTTTTAAAACGATCGCCAAATTTATTTTCGTCGCAGTCTCATTCAGCTTGGCGGGGTATCACCCGTCAAATTTAACAGGTGGTAATTTCTTGGGATTATCCTACGCTTAACCGTCATGTATGGATGGGGATGCGCGGCATAATGGGGTGGGATTTATATTTATGCCATTAAATGGGGTGGGAAACCTGATGACCCCGGTTTGCGCCGAAGGCTTGTCTCGATTTGCCGGATATTGTTCGGCGCCCGCTGAATAGCATCAAGAGTAGGAAGTGCTGGCGAAGCTGAATAACTCGTGCGGCGCTCCATTGTGTAAAGAGGCGCCCATAGGCTCCATCACTCAGGCTTTGAACTGGAACTCGACGAGACAGCTTGTCTCGCGAAGGACTGGCATGCCCAGCCGCTTTAAATGAAAAACGTAAGAAAGCTATAAGGGCATTGAAATAAAAATGCCTTTTTGAGTGGTAAGGCAAAACTGGGTGCGGATCTCATGGCTGTTGTTGCGCCAATATTTTCCGAATTCCGAATGCACCCATTAAAGGCGGTGGCGCTTGTTTTCTTCGGTTTCCTGATTAATTGATGGTTGAATTCCTTGCAACCCTTATTGTTTTAAATTTTTCAACAAAAAAGATTGCAAGTTCATTCTGGAGACGCCGTGAGCACGATACAGACCTCGCAGTGCATGACTCGTGAAATGACAAATGAACGCACGTTGCAGGAAGGGAATTCGCCCGGACATGACGCCATTGGGCTTGATGAATCGGTGGTCGAGCATGAGCAATTGATCGCGAAGGCGGCAGAAGTCGCCCGCGTGCTCGCGGAAGAATCGCACGCTGCCGATACCGGGCGCCGCCTGACCGAGCGTGCCGTCGCCGCGCTGACCGAGGCGGGGCTGATGCGGCTCTTCACGCCGCGCCGGCTCGGCGGCTACGAAGCGCGTCCCGCCACGCTGTTCGACGTCTGCTACGAGCTGGGGCGCGGCTGCTGCTCGGCGTCGTGGGTCACGAGCGTGCTCAACATGGGCAATTACATGATCGCTCACTTCCCCGAGAGTACGCAGGACGACGTATGGGGCGGCAACCGCGACACGCGCACCGCGCTCATCATTGCGCCTTCGCGCGCCCAGGTGGAACGCGTCGACGGCGGTGTCGTGGTGACGGGAGAGTGGGGTTATGCGTCGGGCAGCCTGCACGCCGAATGGATCGGCGCGCTGATCCCGAAAGGCGTCGACGCCGACGACGAGACGATCAACCTGGTCCTCATGCCGATGAGCGAGCTCGAAGTCCGCGACACCTGGCATATCACGGGCATGCGCGGCACCGGCAGCAACACGGTCGTGGCGAACCGGCTGTTCATTCCGCGCCATCGCGTGACGCCTTACGCGCCGATCGTGCAGGGCCGGTCGCGCCTGCCGTCGGAACGCCACCGTTTATATAGCGGCGCGTTCTCGGGCTTGCTGTCGATCGGTCTGCTCGGACCGCAACTCGGGGCGATCGTCACCGCGCTGGAGCTCGTGCGCGATCAGGCCCACGAGCGCCGCGTCGCCTCGTCCACGTTCAAGAGCCAGGCTGTTTCGCCGGCGTTCCAGACCGATCTCGCCGAAGCTTCGATGATGATCGACGGCGCGCAGCTGCACGCCCGCCGCATCGTCGAAACGGTCGAGCACCACGCAACGGCCGGCGTTCTGCCCGACGAAGTGACGCGTTCGCGCTTTCGGATGGAATCGACGCGCGTCACGCGCCTGTGCCGCGAGGCCATCGATCGCCTCATGACGGCCTACGGCAGCGCCGCCTTCATGGAATCCAATCCCCTGCAGTTGATCTGGCGCGATCTGAACGTGGCGAGCCGCCACGCGGGCTTCGGGATGGGCATTCCGCAGCTTGTCTACGGCCGCGCGCTCGTCGGCCTCGATCCGCGCGAAATCAGCTACCTCGTGTAATCCCACGCGGCCTCCCGGTTCCCGGCGGGGCGGCCCTCTTTGACGACAGGAGCTTGCATGTCAGACGTCGAATCCCTCGAAAACAAGCCGGAAAATCACGCGCACGTCGCGGCCCGGCAGCACAACCGCAAGATCGTCGAGCAGTACATGCACACGCGTGGCGAAGCGAGGCTCAAGCGCCACCTGCTGTTCACGGAAGATGGCGTCGGCGGTCTGTGGACGACCGACAGCGGCCAGCCGATCGCGATTCGCGGCCGCGAGAAGCTCGGCGAGCACGCCGTGTGGTCGCTGCAATGCTTTCCCGATTGGGTCTGGACCGACATCCAGATCTTCGAGACGCAAGACCCGAACTGGTTCTGGGTCGAGTGCCGCGGCGAAGGCGCGATTATTTTCCCCGGCTACCCCCAAGGCCATTACCGCAATCACTTCCTTCACTCGTTCCGCTTCGAAAACGGATTGATCAAGGAGCAGCGCGAATTCATGAACCCTTGCGAGCAATTCCGTGCGTTGGGTATCGCGGTTCCCGAAGTGCGCCGGGATGGTCTACCGAGCTAACGCATACCCAATGGAGGAGACGAATGGCTGGTATCCCGTCGATTCAACCGTACACGCTGCCCGATTCGAGCAGCCTGCCCGAGAACGTCGTGTCATGGCGTGTCGATCCGTCGCGCGCGTTGCTGCTCATTCACGACATGCAGAACTATTTCCTTTCGCCGTTGCCGCCGACGCTGCGCGAGACGTTGACGACCAATGTCGCGTCGCTGCGCAAACGGTGCAAGCAGGCCGGTATTCCCGTCGCGTACACGGCCCATCCCGGGCGCATGACCGAAACGGAACGCGGTTTGCTGCGCGATTTTTGGGGGCCGGGCATGGAGACGACGCCCGCCGATCGGGACGTCGCCGAGGCCGTCGGCCCGTCCCCGGACGACTGGATGCTCACGAAGTGGCGCTACAGCGCATTTTTCCGCACCGACCTGCGCGAGCGCATGCGGGAGAGCGGTCGCGATCAGCTGATGCTGTGTGGCGTCTACGCGCACATCGGCGTCATGATGTCGGCCGTCGATGCGTTCACGAACGACATTCAACCGTTCTTCGTCGCCGATGGCGTGGCGGATTTTTCCGAAGACCATCATCACCAGGCCCTGGAATACGTGGCCCAGCGTTGCGGCAAGGTGGTGAGCACCGAGGAGGCGCTGGCATGAACGCCGCTCCGAACCGCAACCTTTTCGATCGCATCCTCCACGGACAAGCACCGTGCTTCGCGTTGATCGCGCGTTCGACGGGTAGCGCCGGGGAGCGCGCGACGATCGATGTCTTCGCCGGCGCGGTGTCCTATCCGTCCTCCCTGGCCGAGCTTCCGTTGGCCGCGCCGACGGCGGCGGGCGCGGACCGTCAGGAGCTGCTTGTGCTCGTGCCATACCGGCAGCTGCACGAGCGCGGCTTCAGAGCACACGACGACGGCGCTCCGCTCGTCGCCATCACCTGCGACGAGCACGAAACGGTGTCCGCGCAGCTTGCGCTCGCCGCCATTCCCGATGCCGATACCGCGCTCGGCGCGCGTCACTTCGACATCGACGACGAGGCCTACGCCGAGATCGTCGAGCGCGTCATCACCGACGAGATCGGTACCGGCGCGGGCTCGAACTTCGTCATCAAGCGCACGCTCGAGGGCGATCTCGACGACTATTCGCCCGCCAAGGCGCTGGCGGTCTTCAAGCGTCTGATGCGCCGGGAAGTCGGCGCGTATTGGATCTTCGTGATTCATACCGGGGAGCGCACGTTCGTCGGCGCCACGCCGGAGCGCCACCTGACGCTGCATGAAGGCTGCGCGACGATGAACCCGATCAGCGGAACTTATCGATATCCGCAAAGCGGGCCGACGATCGATGGGATCAACGCCTTTCTCGGCGATCGCAAGGAGTCCGACGAGCTGTACATGGTGCTCGACGAAGAGCTCAAGATGATGGCGCGCATCTGCCCGACCGGCGGCCAGGTCACGGGGCCGCACTTGCGCGAGATGGCGCGGCTCGCCCACACCGAATATTTCATCGTCGGGCACACCGAGGCCGATGTCCGCGACTTGCTGCGCGAGACGATGTTTGCGCCGACGGTCACCGGCAGTCCGATCGAAAGCGCGACCCGCGTGATCGCGCGGCACGAGCAGGCCGGCCGCGGCTACTACAGCGGCATTGCCGCGCTGATCGGCCGCGATGCGTGCGGCGGGCGCACGCTCGACTCCGCCATCCTGATCCGCACCGCGGAGATCGACCGTGCCGGCCACGTTCGCATCGGCGTCGGTTCGACGCTCGTCCGGCATTCGGACGCGGTATCGGAAGTCATGGAGACGCATGCCAAAGTGGCCGCGCTGTCGAACGCATTCGATCCGCCGGAAGCCGGCCCGGCGCTCGGACAGCATCCATCGGTGCAGGCGGCGCTGCGCGAGCGCAACGAAGGCATCGCGGACTTCTGGTTTCGGCCCTATGGCGAGCGACAAGGCGAGATGGCCGATGAGTTGGCTGAGTTGAGCGGCTGCCGCGCGCTCATCGTCGACGCCGAAGATCACTTCACGGCGATGATCGCCCAGCAACTGTCGTCGCTCGGCATTGTCACCGAAGTGTGCGGCGTTCACGACGCAGTGGACCTTGCGCGTTACGACGTCGTCGTCATGGGGCCGGGCCCGGGAGACCCGAGCGACGCCGGCGATCCGCGCATCGCTCGCCTCTACGCGTGGCTGCGGCAACTCATCGACGAGGGCAAGCCGTTCATGGCCGTCTGCCTGAGCCATCAGATCCTGAACGCCATCCTCGGCATTCCGCTCGTGCGGCGCGAGGTGCCCAATCAGGGCATCCAGGTCGAGATCGATCTGTTCGGCCAGCGTGAGCGCGTGGGCTTTTACAACACGTATGTCGCACGGACCGTCCGGGACGAAATGGAAATCGACGGCGTCGGCACGCTGGCCATCAGCCGCGATCCGCGCACGGGCGAAGTGCATGCTTTGCGCGGTCCAACGTTCAGCTCGATGCAATTCCACGCCGAATCGGTCCTGACCGTCGACGGGCCGCGCATTCTCGGCGAAGCCATCACACACGCGATACGCCGCGAAAAACGCATGACGGCGTTGACGGCCTGACGACGCTTTGCGCTTTTTATCGAACCCTATAGGACACGCGTTTCATGATTGTCGACATCGTTTGGTGGAACCTCGACGGTTCCGAACAGAGCATCGAATCGCTGAAGGCGCGTGTGGACGACAGCACCCTCGCGCGCTGGTCGAACGTGCCGGGCTTGCGCGAGAAACATTGGATCGCCGACGACGACAAGAATCGCTGGGGCGCGATCATGCTCTGGGACGGCGAGCGTCCGCCCGCGCATCTATTGCCACCGAACGACGCTCAGACGCTGATCGGCTTGCCGGTTGCCGAGCGCTTGCGCTTCTCGGTGGAGGCAAGCGCCGCGAGCGGTGAGATCGCGGCGCGCATGCGCGCGCTCGAGCCGGCGGCATCGCACGCGAATGCACACGCGGCGGCGCCGATCCATGCGTCGCATCCAATCGACTACATCGTCGTTGACGCCTTCACGCGCACACCGCTCGAAGGCAATCCGGTTGCCGTCTTCCTGGTCGACGATCCGCTGCCGGCGGAGCGCATGCAGCGGATCGCCCGTGAAATGAACCTGTCGGAAGTGGTGTTCGTGATGCCGCCGAAGCAGGGCGGCGACGTGCACGTGCGCATCTTTACGCCGGTCAACGAGCTGCCGTTCGCAGGCCATCCGCTGCTGGGCACGGCCGTGGCACTCAGGCACGTCAAGGCGCAGGATCGCTTCGTGTTCGAGACGGGCATGGGGCTCGTGCCGTTCGATGTGCGATCCGATGCGCCCGGCGAGGCTTACGTCACCATGCAGCAGCCGATCCCGACGTGGACGCGCTTTGATCGGGCCGAGCGTCTGCTCGACGCGCTCGGCGTCGAAGCGTCCGTGTTGCCCGTGGAGGCCTATCGAAACGGCCCGCGCCACGTGTTCGTCACGGTACCCGACGCCTCCGCGCTTTCCGACGTGCATCCGGACCATCGCGCGTTGGCCGAGTTCGAGGATATGTCGGCCATGTGCCTGGCCCCAGCGGGCGACCACTGGCGCTGCCGGATGTTCTCGCCGGCCTACGGCGTCGTGGAGGATGCGGCGACGGGCTCCGCCGCCGGTCCCATCGCCATTCATCTTGCCCGCCACGGACTGATTTCGTGGGGCGAGCCGCTGCATCTTCTCCAAGGCGTCGAGATCAAGCGCCCCTCGCACATGCATGCGCTGGTGAACGGCTCGGCGCACGGCATCGAGGCGGTCGAGGTCAGCGGTCACGGTGTCGTCGTCGCGCGCGGCCGCCTGGGCGTCTAGCGTCGCCCCCGTCTTTTGCCATCACGAAAACATTGCCATGAACACCAGTCGATTCGAAAGCCTCACCGGACGCGTCGATGTCCTGTTCCCCGAATATGACGACCCGCCGTCCGAGCCGATCACGCTGCTCAAGCGCTGGCTCGCGACGGCCGATGAAGCGGGCGTCCGCGAGCCCAAGGCGCTCGCGCTCGCGACCGCCACGTCCGACGGACGCATCTCTTCTCGCATCATCGCGTTCTCCTCGATCGACGACCGCGGCGTGATCTTCTGCACGCATTCGACGAGCCGCAAAGGACGCGAACTCATGGAGACGGGCTGGGCCTCGGGCTTGCTGTATTGGCGCGAAACCGGGCAGCAGATCATGATTTCCGGCCAGGCGGTTCCGCTCGAGGAAAGCGAGAACGACAAGCTCTGGTTCGGACGCTCGGTGCCGATGCACGCGATGTCGAGCGCCTCGCACCAGAGCGACGAGCTCGTCGACCGCGAAGCGCTGCTCGCGCACGCCGCCGAGTTGCTCGCGCTCGGCGTCGCGTTGCCGCGGCCGCCGCGCTTCGTCGGCTATCGGCTCGAGCCTCACGAGATGGAATTCTGGGCCGCCAGCTCCGACCGGCTTCACCGGCGCCTCAGATACGAACGCGATGGCGACGATTGGAAAACCACCCAACTCCAACCTTGATTCTCTTGCGGATAAGGAACTTGCCTGTGTCTACTTTCGATATTCCGGTTGGCGTCGGCCAAACCGCACTGTTCATCGCCTGGCAACGTCATGCCGAAGGCCAGCGCCCGGATGCCTTGTTTCACGATCCGTTCGCCGCAGCGCTGATCGACCACCTGGCCGGCACGCCGACGCATGAGCACGTCAGCGAAGTCGCGCGGCGCGCGAACTTTCCGCAATATTTCGTCGTCCGCACACGCTACTTCGACGATGCCATTCTCGCGAACCTGAGCCGCGGAATACGGCAGGTCGTCACGCTGGCCGCCGGCATGGACGGCCGCGTGGCGCGCCTGGCGTGTCCGTTCGGCACGCGCTGGTTCGAGCTCGATCTCGACGACATCATCGCCTTCAAGCGTGAGCTCATGAAGCAGTCCGGGTTGCCGGTGCAGTGCGATTGGCGGCCGCTCGTCGCCGATCTGACCTCGGATTGGGCGAGCCCGTTGCGCGCGGCCGGCTTCGATCCCGCCAAGCCCACGATCTGGCTCATCGAAGGGCTGTTGATGTATCTGCGCGACACGGACTGCGATGCGCTGATCCGTCAGGTGGCCGACCTGTCGGCGCCGGGCAGCGCGCTCATGCTCGAGCATCTCGCCGCGCGTATGATGAGCGACGAGGGCAAGGAAGCCCGGGCGCGCGTCGAATCGCAGGGCGCTCGTTGGCTCTCGTCCCGCGACGATGTGCGCGACTGGCTCGGCCGATACGGCTGGACAGCGACCGTGCATGCCTCGGACGACCCGACGATCGCCCACGGCCGCAGCGTCGCGCGCATCCCGGCGGGCTGGTTCGCCTCATCGACACGCTCGGCGCCCGGCGGGAGCGGATCATGAATCGGTCGATTCCCATGCGGCGCGAGGTGCGCTTGAAGGCGAAGCTGAAAGGCCTGCCGACACCGGACGATTTCGAAATCGTCACCGCCGCCGCGCCGGCGGCCGGCTCGGGCGACGTGCTGGTGCGCAATCGCTATTTCCTGGTCTCGGCTTCCTTGCGCGCGATGATCAGCGAAGGCGCGGAAGACGTGCCCGGTGTGCCGTTTCCGTGCTTGTCGGCGGGTGACGCGCTGATGGGCGAAGCGCTCGGCGAGGTGGTGAGCGCGCCCGCCGGCAGCGGTTTGTCGTCCGGCGACATCGTCACGCACTTCCACGGCTGGCGAGACTACGCGGTGGTGCCCGCATGGGGCTGCCAGCGCGTCGGCGAGGCGCTGCCGGAGCCCGCCGGCTACCTCGGCTACCTGGGGCACGGCTGGACCGCCTACGCGGCGTTGACGCGCGGCGTGCCGATCCGTCCGGGCGACACGGTGTTCGTCACGAGCGCGGCCGGTGCGATCGGCGCGATGGCCGGACAGATCGCGCGGCGGCTGGGAGCGGGGCGCGTGATCGGCAGCACGAGTTCGCGTGACAAGGCACGACGCCTCATCTCCGAGCTTGGATATGACGCCGCCGTCATGCGTGGCGACAGCACGCCGTTCGCAGAGCAGTTGCTCGAAGCGGCGCAGGGCGGCATCGACGTCCTGATCGATTCGGTCGGCGGCGAGCAATTACAGGCGGCCGTCACGGCCGCCCGCGAACGGGCGCGCTTCCTGATCCTCGGCGCGCTGTCGGGCCAGCTTGCCGCGACGGGAACGGGTCGAACCGCGCCCGCCGAAATCGATACCGTTCAATTTCTCCTCAAGAGGATCACGATGCGGGGCTATAGCGCCGACGACAATCCGGAGGCGAAGGGCGAATGGTTCGAGCGTTTCGCGCAGTGGCTGCGCGCCGGCGAGATCGCGTTCCCGCATACGGTGATCGACGGCCTCGATGACGCGCCGAGCGCGTTGTGCGACACGTCCAGCGGACGTTATCTGGGCACGGTGCTCGTCAAGCTGTAACGGTGCGGAGCGTGGGCGTCGCTTGCATGCCAGGCGACGACACCCGCTCGATCGGCAGCATTTCGTTATGGGAGTGGAACTGTGGAATGCAATCCTTCTTCGGCGCGCGTCGCCGCGAATTGGACGCCCGCTTCCTGGAAGACGAAGCCGGCGCTGCAGCAACCGGTTTATCGCGATGCGGCGGCGCTCGATCGCGCCCTGACGCAGTTGCAGGCACTGCCGCCGCTCGTCACCGCATGGGAAGTGCTGACGCTCAAACGCAAGCTCGCGGACGCTGCGGCGGGACGATGCTTCTTGCTGCAGGGCGGCGACTGCGCGGAAAGCTTCGACGATTGCACGGCGCCGATCATCGCCAATCGGCTCAAAGTGCTGATGCAGATGAGCCTGGTGCTCGTGTATGGCTTGATGCTGCCGGTAGTTCGGGTCGGCCGCTTTGCCGGCCAGTACGCGAAGCCGCGCTCGGCGAATACCGAAACGCGCGACGGTGTGACGCTGCCTTGCTACCGCGGCGACATCGTCAACGCCAGCGCTTTTACGAAAGACGCGCGCGAGCCCGACCCGAAGCGCCTGCTCGAGGCGCATTCCAAATCGGCGCTGACGATGAATTTCGTGCGCGCGCTGAGCGATGCCGGTTTTGCCGATCTGCGCCACTCCGAACATTGGGATCTGGCCTGGGCGTCGCATTCGCCGCTTTATGACGAGTATCGCAAGATGACGCACTCGATCGGCGAATCGCTGCGCTTCATGGAGGCGCTCGCGGGCGAGCCCGCCGGCAGCGATGCGAGAGTCGATTTCTATACGTCGCATGAGGTTCTGCTGTTGAACTACGAAGAGGCGATGGCACGGCAAGTGTCGCGGCATTGGGGCTGGTTCAACCTGTCGACGCATTTTCCGTGGATCGGCATGCGCACCGCGCAGCTGGATGGCGCGCATATCGAATACTGCTCCGGTATCCGCAATCCTATCGGCCTGAAAGTCGGGCCCGGGGTGAGCACCGACCAGTTGCTGCGCACGATCAACGCGCTGAACGCCACGAACGAGGCCGGCCGGTTGACGCTCATCACGCGCATGGGCGCGGCGAAGATCGAAGCGGAGTTGCCGAAGCATCTGCATGCCGTCAAGGCCGAGGGCCGGCGTGTCTTGTGGTGCTGCGATCCGATGCACGGCAACGGCGAAACGACCCCGGGCGGCGTGAAGACGCGGCGCTTCGAGAACATCCATGCCGAGCTCGAGGCGGCCTTCGACATTCATGCCGCCTGCGGCACGCATCTGGGCGGCGTGCATCTGGAGCTGACCGGGGAGGACGTGACCGAATGCCTGGGCGGCGCGCGCAATCTGACTGAGGCCGATTTGGCCCGCGCTTACAAGTCGACGGTCGATCCGAGGTTGAACTATGAGCAGTCGCTGGAGATCGCGATGCTGATCGTGCGCAAGTTGGGTATGACGCGGGTTGCCGAAATCGGCGCCAAGTGGGAATTGGCGTATGCGTAGCGGGGCGGCGTGAGGCTGGCAAGGGCTGCTTGCCCGACAACGCAGCGTGAGAAGGCTTCTGGACGGCTGAAAACGGAACTGTTTTACTCTCGGGACTGGCAGACCGTCAGCACCGACCAGTTCATTGAGGTCGTTGACTCGTACATTCGTTGGTACAACGAGAAACGGATCAAGATCTCGCTTGGCGCACTCAGTCCGATTGAATACCGGGAGAGCCTCGGGCTGGACGACATAAACCAGTCCAAGAATTCCGCCGCACCCCCGAACACGACATTTCTAAAAAGCTACTACAACGGAAAAATGTGATCATACATATTATGTCAAATGAATGATATTCGCTGATTGCCATGGATACAGGACCGGCCACCTCACTGGAGCATTTGGGCGGCTCGTATGGGTATTGCTGTCGGCTGCACGCGATGAGCGTTGGTCCGACAGCCATCGCGACACGCCGTGGTACAAGGTCCATGCAGTTGTATCGGCAAGCGTTCACTCGCCTCAGTCAACGACTTATTCGACCTCACAATGAAATATCGTGAATCTATTCAAAAAGACCGATCAGCAGTCGGTCATATGATTCGATCTGCCTCGAATTTGTCGACAAGAATCCACCGATAAATTCGCGCTGGCGATTCTTGTAGTCGACCCATTTTTCATCGTGCGTATCCATTGCCTGCCCGAGTTGCAGAGCACCCTCCTCCACATCCTGTTCATTATAAAAATAACCAAGCTCGCGACAGAGAAATGCATTATGAATCAACGCATACCCGTTCCAGCAAACATCGAAATAGAAGTAGTTCAGCGCGAGCCCTGATTGATGGGATATTACGATATCGGTGTATTCTGAAAGAAACTGAGGGGTGCTGTAATAACCGACGAAGCTTACCTTTGAATCGCGCACAAGGTCCAGGTGGTGCGCGATGCCAATAAATTCGGGGCTGTTTTTTGCAAGATGCTCCGTGTTCGTCGCGTGCACATAAGATATCCTTTCGCCAAATTTTCGATAGCCCAGTTCTGCGATCAAGAGTGGATAGAGGCAAAACTTCGTAACGTCGATATTCGGCTCCATGATGGAGAGGCGCTTCGGTTGGCCCGTTGGACGATACTCGCCGCGATGCGGGAGCGCTGCCGACCGCTCTTCGATGCACATCGGGTCCCAGACGAACGGGACTTCACGAACCGGCTGGCGCCGTAATACGCTGAAGTAGCTCGCGCTGGTATCGACAACTTGCGGGATGATCCACACTTGATCATAACGTTGGTTGATGAATACGGTTTCCGCATGCCGTCTGCCGAAAATCATGGCCTGCATCATGTGCACGTATTCCGGGCCGCAGCAATAGCTCACGACTTTTGTACCGCGTGCCTGCAGATACGCGGTTTGCTGCTGGTCAATTTGTCCCCCGAGTTCGATCAGGACATCGAGCGAGTCTTTCGCATCGTCGAACGAGCGTATCGGATACTGCGTGGTATCCCACGGAAGTTCCGACGTGATCTTGACGTTCGTGGTGTTGACGAGGGTTACCTGGTGGCCAAGAGGCGAATGTTGAAAGAGCTTCATCAGATACAAGGCGTTCTGCTTGATGCCGTTGACCCAGAGACTCTCTGCCGCGTGGTGAAGGCCAATTGTGATACCGATGCTGAGTGAGCGCGCCAAACTCATGGGGGGTTCTCCAGGATGCCCATCCAATAAAGAGTTAGATCATAGCGCTGCACTGGTCTCGAGCTGTCAAGAACTGTCAAAATGTGACATGCGGCTCGGCATGGTTGACCCTGCTTCCTCGGGCCGCGACGGTTGGCGCCATCAAAAATGGGCTCCTACCCGGGACGTTTGTCAAATAGCTTGAATGCCTGCCAACGTGCGAATGATTGGGCGCCCTCTCATTGCCGTCGCTCACGTCGCCGCGACCAGCGCGTTGAACGACGTATCCCACAGCGGCGCCACATTGGCCGGCCCATCCAGCACGCCGATCCGCGCGAACACATCCGCGACCTGCTGATGCTGCGCCACCACGTCGGGTGTCACCGGCAGCAGCGCGTAGTCTTCGCTGCGCTGGTCGAACATCGCGACGAGATCGGCAACCGGCACGCGCGTCTCGCTGTTCTGCACGAGCGCATAGTCGCGGAAATGCCCGTTCGCCCACGCATACGCGCGCCGGAATCGCAGCAGCAGATCGCCCGTCGCCGCGCGACGGCGCGCATCGTCGAGCGTGCGCGGGTTCGCATAGACCGGAAAGTTGCCCGACAGATAGCCCTTCCCCGTCTTCAGCACGCGCGCACCGTAGCGATTGCGCGCGAGCTGGCCGTTGTAGCCGTAGATCGCCCATGCGTCGATGTCGCCGCGATCGTAGGCGGACAAGCCATCGATCGGCGACAGGTTGATCGGCTGGATATCGTCGAAGCTCAGGCCGGCCTCCTTGAGCTGGCGATACAGGAAGTAGTGAGACGTCGTCGCACGCACGTACCCGACACGCTTGCCCTTCAGGTCCGCGATGCCGCGGATCGGCGTGTCCTTGCGCGCGAGCGTGACCTGGTTGTTCAGGTCTTCGCGCACGCGGGTGATGAGCCGCACGTTGGCCTTCTGTCGCGCGGCGAACACGGCCGGAATTTCGCTGCCCGAACCGATGTCGAGCGCATCCGCGTTGAGCGCCTCGATGTGCAGCACGCCGTTGTTCAGCTCGCGCCAGTCAATCCGGTACGGTGTGTCGGCCAGCCCCGCCGCCTGCAACAGCGCGCGCCAGCCGCCCTTGTAGGTTGCGACGCGCAACGTGGTGCCGGCGAGATCGGTGTTGATCGCGGGCGTGGCGGACGCGGCCTTCGCGGCCCATGGCGCCGCCGCCACCGCGGCACCGGCAAGCAGCAAACGGCGACGTGCCGCCGAAATTGACGACATCGGATACTCCTGTCGGTCGATCAAACGGAAAGTGAGAAACGCCGCGTCAATGCAGCACCGGAAATCCGTGGCGCTCGGCCAGCAGTTCGAGGATGCGGCGCGCGTCGGTGACGAAGCGCACATCGCCGAGCGTTCGCGCGTCGTCCGGCGCTGGCTGGTCGCGGCCGAGCACGAGGACCGGCAGCCCCTGGTGCGCATCGTCGAGCGCGTCGATCACCGCGTGCCGCGGCCGCTCGAAGCTGACGCGTTTCACGTCGATTCGACCCGCGTGATCGGGCGCGCTCGCCAGCAGCCCCTCGATCGACAGTCCATGCGGGCAGACGAAGCGCTGGCCCGGATGCTTCGGATCGGCAAAGCCCGGTTCCAGCAGAAACAGCACATCGTGACTCATGACAGACGGCTCCCGTGTTCGTTGTCCAGCCGGGATGAATGCGCTTGGGCGCCCTTCCGTTCCCGGAGCATGCCGGCCCGAGGCCGGATGCCCGACTCTACCGTCATGCGTCGCACGGCCCTACCAACGTTTTGCGGAATCGATATGCGGCCGCACGTAGCGCATCGGGCAAGCGCCGCACAGTGGGCGTTGCGTAAAAACATCGCGCGCCGGGCCGCAGGTATTGCGCACATCGAACGATTTCATCGATCGATATGACGGCGCCCGCGTGTATCCGGGGCTCGACGTTCGCCGTTCGCGCGATGCGTTCGTCACAGCATGGGTACCGGACGCGATCACGGCGCACATGCCGGGTTTGCGGCAACACACATTGCAAATCGGCCGCGCGGCGATTTGCAAACCACGGATCGACCGTTCGCCGGCACCGCCGTCGTCAATAGGATCGTGATCCTCGCAGAGGTACCCATAAAAACAGAGGATAGTCATGATCAAAAAATCGGTAGTCCTGGGTTTGGTTTCGATCGGTTCGGTCAGCGCGCATGCGCAGAGTTCGGTCACGTTGTACGGCGTCGTCGATGCCGGTTTCGCCTACACGAACAATCAGGGTGGCGCGAGCAACATCCAGCAGACGAGCGGCAAGCTGAGCGGCAGCCGCTGGGGCCTGAAAGGCGTGGAAGATCTCGGCGGCGGCGTGCAGGCGGTCTTCACGCTCGAAAGCGGATTCCGGCCGAGCGACGGCGGGCTCGGCCAGGGCGGCCGCCTGTTCGGCCGCTCCGCATACGTGGGACTCGCCAGCAAGGGGCTCGGCACGCTGACCTTCGGCCGTCAGTACGAGCCGATCACCGACCTCGTTGCGCAGTACTCGGGGTCCGGCTTCTGGTCGCCGGCCACGCACGTGGGCGACAACGACAACATGAACCAGAGCTTCCGGCTGAACAACGCGGTGAAGTTCCGCAGCGACACGATCGCCGGCTTCACGGCCGACCTGCTCTATGCGTTCAGCAACCAGGCCAACGGCGGCGCGGGCACCGGATTCTCGAACAACAACGCGTGGGGGGCGTCGGCGAACTACGTGAACGGACCGTTGTCGGTGGGCGCCGGCTATGTCCGCATCAATCATCCGAATTCGACGTCGAATACGAGCGGCGCGGTGGGCGGTGCGACCTCCACCACCGGCAACGATTACAGCGGCGGATTCTTCTACGGACTGAACGGCGGCGTGCTCAAGCAGCAGATCGGCGTGGCCGGTGCGAACTACGCGCTCGGCCGTGCGACGCTGGGCTTCGCGTGGAGCCACACGCAGCTTGACTACCTCGACGGCTCGTCGCGCAAGTTCAACAACTACGACGTGAACGCGCGTTACCAGCTCACGCCGGCGGCCACGCTGATCGGCGTCTACACGTTCACCGACGGGCGCGCGAGCGGCCTGCCGGGCACCAGCGGCCAGACGCTGAAACCGCGCTGGCACCAGTTCACGCTCGGGTTCGACTACGCGCTGTCGAAACGCACCGATATCTACCTGTCCGGCATCTACCAGCTCGCGGCCGGCGACGCGAGCACGGCAACGTCGGGCGGCTATCGCAAGATCGCGGCGATCTCGAACATCGGCAGCGCGTCGTCGACGAACCGCCAGGTCGCGTTCGTCACGGGGCTGCGCGTGAAGTTCTGACGGCGCGTGTATCGGGCGCGGTGCGGCGTGGTGTGATAAGCAAAGCGGGAATCGTTGTTTGTCGCGCCGAGCCCGGTTGTCGAGAATGGGCGATTCCCCGCGTGCTGCCCCGGCGCACGATACGCATTCGACCATGACCGACTCCCGTTTCCCGCCCCATCCACCGCGCAGCAGCCGGCGCGCAGCACTGCGCCGGCTCGCCGGCGGATGGGCGGCAGCGATGCTGCCTGCCCGCGGCGCGCTGGCGAGCCAGCCGCTCGCCCCGCTCTCTCCGCTCGACGTGCCGCCATGGACACGCGGACCGGGTGCGCCGCTACTGTCGCCACCCTACGGCGTGCCGGGGCCGCACGAACGCGACGTGATCCGCCGCAGTGCCCGCACGCCGGCATTGCCCGGCTCTGGCTCGTCGATGACGCCGCTCGCCGACCTGTTCGGCGACATCACGCCGAACGGCCTCGTCTACGAGCGTCATCATGCGGGCGTGCCGGAGATCGATGCGCAGCGTCATCGCATCGTCGTGCACGGCCTCGTGCGCGAGCCGCGCGTGTTCACGATCGACGACCTGCTGCGCTTTCCGTCCGAGTCGCGGATCCACTTCCTCGAATGTTCGGGCAACACCGGCAGCGAATGGAACGGCCCGAGCGGGCTGCCCGTTCAGTTCACGCATGGGCTGCTGTCGTGCTGCGAATGGACGGGCGTCCGGCTGTCGACGCTGCTCGACGAAACCGGCATCGATCCGGACGCGCGCTGGCTGCTCGCCGAAGGCGCCGACGGTGCGGCAATGACGCGCAGCCTGCCGCTTGACCGGATCCTCGAGCGCGCGCTCGTCGTCTATGCGCAGAATGGCGAACGGCTGCGCGCCGAGAACGGTTATCCGGTACGGCTGATCGTGCCGGGTTTCGAAGGCAACACGAATATCAAGTGGCTGCGGCGGCTGAAGCTGGTGCGCGCGCCGGAGATGACGCGCGAGGAAACGTCGAAATACACGAACCTGCTGCCTGACGGCTGCGCCCGCCAGTTCGTGTTCGAGATGGATGCGAAGTCGGTCATCACACGGCCGTCGGCCGGCCATCGGCTCGCCGCGCACGGCTATCACCCGATCGGCGGCTGCGCGTGGTCGGGACGCGGCCGGATTCGCGCGGTCGACGTCTCGACCGACGGCGGCCGCACATGGCGGCCCGCGCGACTCGCTGGCGACGTGCGCGATCGCGCGCTGACGCGCTTCGAAGCCGACTGGATCTGGAGCGGCGAGCCGGCGGACCTGCAAAGCCGCGCCACCGACGACACCGGCTATGTGCAGCCAACCCGCGAGGCGCTCGTCGTCGCCCGCGGCGTCAACTCGCAGTACCACTACAACGGCATCCAGAACTGGCGCGTCGGCGCGGACGGCGAGGTGCGCAATGCGTAAACCGCTTGCCTGCCTGCTCGTCGCGTCCCTGGGCGTCCCGAGCGCATTCGGCGCAGGCTACGGTCTAGGCCAGCCGGTCGACCGTGCGGCGCTCGCGGCGTGGGACATCGACGTCGCGCCCGACGGCAGCGGCCTGCCGCCCGGCTCGGGCACGGTCGCGCGCGGCGCTCACGTGTTCGCGGACAAATGCGCGATGTGCCACGGCGCCGGCGGCGAAGGCGGCGTCGGCGATCCGCTCGTCGGCGGCATCGGCTCGCTCACGAGCGCCAAGCCGAAAAAGACGGTCGGCAGCTACTGGCCGTACGCGACGACGCTGTTCGACTACATCCGCCGCGCGATGCCGTACAACGCGCCGCAATCGCTGAGCGCGGACGAAGTCTATGCGGTCACCGCGTATGTCCTCCATCTGAATGGCATCGTGCCCGGCGATGCACGGTTCGACGCGCGCACGCTGCCACGCGTGCGGATGCCGAACCGCGACGGGTTCGTGTCCGATCCTAGGCCCGGCACGCTATGACGCGGCTCGAACCACGCGCAGGCACATCGTGCATGACACCCGGGCGATTCGCCACTGCACGTGCGTCGCGTTGTCGTCCGGACCCTGTCCAACCCGCAAGGAAGTCTTCATGAGCGACACTTCCCTCGCCGCTGCGGTCGCGCCGTCGCCGTTCGTCGACGTTCGCTCACCGGCGGATTTCCCCGACAGCCCGGTGTCGCGCGTCCTCGCGCAGCCGCTGATGCTCGGGCTGTTCCTGCCGATCCAGGCCGGCGGCTGGAGCGCGTCGACGCTGCCGCGCACGACCGACTGGACCTTCGACTACAACGCCGACCTGGTCGCGCGCGCGGAGGCCCTCGGCTTCGATCTCGTGTTCGCGCTGTCGCAGTGGCTGCCGAAAGGCGGTTACGGCGGGGTGTTCGACGGCCAGGCGCTCGACTCGTTCATGACGCTGGCCGCGCTGACCGCGCGTACCGAACGGATCATCCTCGTCGCGACGAGCCACGTGCTCTACGGGCCATGGCATCCGCTGCATTTCGCGAAGTTCACCGCGACGCTCGATCACATCTCGCGCGGGCGCTGGGGCATCAACGTCGTGACCGGCCACCGCGCAATCGAGCACGAGATGTTCGGCTGGAACCGGATCGAACACGACCGGCGCTACGAAATGGCCGCCGAATTTCTTGAGGCGGTCCAGCAGTTGTGGGCGCAACCGGACAATTTCAGCTACACGCCGGCGCTGTCGAGCTGGCGGCTGGGCGGCGCATTCGTGACGCCGAAGCCGCGCTACGGTCGCCCGCTGCTGATCAACGCGACGGGCTCCGATGCGGGCATCGATTTCGCGGCACGCTATTCGGACATCGTATTCGTCACGAGCCCGGCTGGCCCGGATGCCGAACGCGCGCTCGACGCCCTGCCCGCGCATACCGCACGCGTGAAGGTCGCTGCTGCTGCGCGCGGCCGGACAATCCGCACGCTGCTCAACCCGCTCGTGATCTGCCGCGAAACGGCAGCCGAAGCGCGCGCGTACCGCGATGCAATCGTCGCGCACGCGGATGAAGGCAGCTTTCATCGCTTCGACAGCGATGCGCATGCGTGGCGCGGCGGCTTCGACCAGCGCTCCCAGGCGGCCGCGCGCGCGATCGGCGGCAATATCTCGATCACGGGCTCGCCCGAGGAAGTCGCCGATACGATCGTGCGGCTGCATCGCGCAGGCATCGACGGCATCCAGCTGAGCTTCTACGACTTCAATCCCGATCTCGACTTCTTTGGTGAGCGCGTGCTGCCGCTACTGCGCGCCGCAGGTTTGCGGCGCTGACGTCAAGCGGCCGTTTCGGTACGGGCGGTGGTGTCGTCGCGTACGGGCCGCCGCAGCCCCAGATGCTCGCGCAGCGTATGGCCCGCATAGTCGTTGCGAAACAGCCCGCGGCGGCGCAACTCGGGCAGCACCAGCGCGATGAAATCGTCGAGGCCACCGGGCAACGTCGGCGCCATCACGTTGTAGCCGTCCGCGCCGTAACGCACGAAGCGCTCTTCGAGCTGGTCGACGATCTGTTCCGGCGTGCCGACGAGCTGCCAGTGGCCGCCCGCGCCTGCGACACGCAAATAGAGTTCGCGGATCGTCAGGTTTTCGCGGCGCGCGAGCTCGATCGTCAGTGCCTGCCGGCTCTTGCTGGCGTTCGTCTCCGGCAGCGGCGGAATCGGACCGTCGAGCGGATACGCGGACAGGTCGAAGCCACCGGTGAGGCCCGATACGAGCGCGAGCCCGACCGTCGGGTCGATCAACGACTGCAACGCGTCGAATTTCTCCCTCGCTTCGCTTTCGGTACGGCCCACCACCGGAAACACGCCAGGCATGATCTTCAGCGTATCGGGATCGCGGCCGAACGCCGCGAGCTGGCCCTTCACGTCCGCATAAAACGCGACCGCGTCGTCGAGCGTCTGCTGCGCGGTGAAGATCACCTCGGCCGTGCGCGCGGCCAGCCGAGTACCCGCCGGCGACGAACCGGCCTGCACGACGACCGGGTGTCCCTGCGGCGGCCGCGCGACATTCAAGGGCCCGCGCACCTGGAAGAAGCGGCCGCGATGGTCGAGCACGTGGCGCTTGTTCGGATCGAAGAAGCGGCCCGATGCGCGATCGCGCACGAACGCATCGTCGCCCCAGCTATCCCAGAGGCCACGCACGACATCCGCGAACTCCTCCGCACGCGCATAGCGTTCGGCGTGGTCGAAATGCGCGTCGCGATTGAAATTGCGTGCCTCGTGCTCACTCGACGACGTGACGAGGTTCCAGCCCGCTCGACCGCCGCTGATGTGGTCGAGCGATGCGAACTTGCGCGCGATGTGGAACGGCTCGTTGAAACTCGTCGACGCGGTGCCGACGAGGCCGATCCGCCCGGTGACGGCCGCGAGCGCCGACAGCAGCGTCAGCGGCTCGAATTGTGCGATGTAGCTGTGCGCGGTGCGACTCAGGAACTCGACGTCGTCTCCGCGCGTGCCCACGCCGTCGGCAAGAAACACGAGATCGAATTTCGCGGCCTCGGCCGCCTGGGCAAGCCGTACGTAGTGGCGAAAATCGACGCCTGCGTCGGCCTGCGAACCGGGATGGCGCCACGCGGCGATGTGATGGCCGGTCGGGTACAGGAATGCGCCGAGATGCAGGTATCCGGTGCGGGTCGTCATCGGGACGGGTTTCCAGAAAAGAGGGCCGCGCGCGGCCAGGTCAGAACACGCGGCCTTCGGTCAGGTGTGTCGTCACGCCGTTCAGCTCGTAGTCGCCGATCACGCGCGCCTTGTGCAGCAGCGGGTTGTGGCTGAAGATCGTGCGCAGGTTGCGCCAGTGCCGGTCGAGGTTGTGTTCGCGCGCCGTCGCCGACGCGCCGCCGACTTCGAACAGCCGCTCCGCCGCATGCAGCGCAAGCTTGCTGACGATGAGCTGCGTGCGTGCCGTTGCGAGCGCGCTGTCGAGCACAAGGGCATGCGCATCGGCGTCGCCGGCTTCGATCGCGTCGGCGGAACGGTCGAGCGTCCGCGCGTTTTCGCGCACGAGCCCGTCGATCGCGTGGCTGTGCGCGGACAGCTCGCCGACGACCTGCTGGATGAAATGATCGTCGCGCGCGGTCGGCGCCGGGCTGTGCAGCACCGGGCGGCCGTGCGCGAGCACGTAACGGCGCGCATCCGCAACCACGTTGCGCACGATGCCCGCACCCGTCGCGACGAGATGCAGCTGCCGCAGCGCGCCGCAATGGCGGCCGACGAGCGTCGAGCCGTCGCGCGCGGCGACTTCATCCGCGAACACCTGCACGTCGTTCAGCAGCAGGCTGCCGCTCGCGGTCATGCGTTGGCCCATGCCGTCCCAGTCGTCGAGCACCTGCACGCCGTCCCGCGCGACGGGAATGATCACGGCGACCGCGTCGCCCTGCTCGTTCTCCACGTTGATGCGCGCGAAATCGGCAAACGCGGTGCCGGTCGAATAGTATTTGCGGCCCGTCACGCGATAGTGATCGCCGTCCCGGCGCAGCACGGTGGTGTTCTCGCCGGGCCGCGACGTGCCGCGCTCGGTTGACGCGCCGCCGAAGATCGCGCCGGCCAGCGCCCGCTCGAGCTGCACGTCGTTGAACGGCGTGCGCGGCGATAGCCGCAGCGTCTCGATCTGGTCGTAGTGGATCCGCAGCGCGTGCGCGAGATTCGAATCGGCGGCGGCCAGCGTCGTGATCGTGTCGAACAGATCGACCAGCGTGCCGCCGAGGCCGCCGCGTTCAACCGGAATCCGCAGCACGCCCAGCGCCGAGCGGCGGAAGATCGCAAACCCATCGAACGGCAGTTCGCGACGCGCCTCGCGTTGCGCGGCATCCTGCCCAATCGCATTCGCGAGATCGGGTAGCGCGGCAAGCGCGTCGCGCAACGTGTCGCGCGGATCGACGGCATCACGGGCAGTCATTCGGCAAGTCCTTGTTCGGGAAGATCGGGCGCTGCGCAGCGCGATCGCGGCCTTCGCGAACCGCTACCTGCGCAGCATCGCAAAGTATAGGGACGCAACTGACGCGCGCGAAAAACCGATTTCAGCTTACGTTATGCACGCGCCGGGATTGATCGCGGAGATGCGCGTCGCGTGTCGCCCGCCCCGCGGATAAGCGGCCGCGCGGGATCCCGCACCGGCCGCGAGATCTTGTCTTTGCCGGTGCATTCCGCCATGAGCGCCCCGGTGTCAGCGCCGCGCCGCAAAGGCATCGATCCCGGTCTGCTCCGCGGACCACGCCCACAGACGTGCCGCCTGCTCCGGATCGATCGCATGCGGCCGCACGCCCGACTCCTCGTTTCCCTGCGTGACAACCGCGACGTCGCAATCCTCGCAATAGACCCCGCCGATCCCGGCAAGGCGCGGCGACGTTGCGGCCCAGACCTGGGTTGCCGCCCCTTGGGCAGGCGTCTTGAAGGTCGGATCGATCGGCACGCCGTGCTCGTCCACCCAGCCCTGCGCCATCATCTCTTCGCGCGTCAGATGACGCTGCAGAGGTGTTGCGATCTTGCCCGGATGCAGGGAATAGGCGCGCACGCCAAACGGTGTGCCGAGCACGTCGAGCTGCACCGCGAACAGCGCGTTGGCGGTCTTCGACTGCCCGTACGCCAGCCATTTGTCGTAGCCGTGCGCGAACTGAACGTCATCCCAGCGAATCGGTGACAGCCGATGCCCGAGCGACGACACCGCGACCACGCGGGCGCCGTCTCCCTGCGCGAGCACGGGCCACAATCCGTTGACGAGCGCGTAGTGCCCAAGATGGTTGACGGCCATCTGCGCTTCGCGGCCATCGCCGACACGCGTCTCCGGACACGCCATGACGCCCGCGCTGTTGATGACGATGTCCACGTCGCGGCGCGCCTCGACGAACCGCGCCGCGAATGCCGCTACGCTCGCGAGATCGGCGAGGTCGAGCGCCGCAACCTCCACACCGTCGATGCCACGCGTTGCTTCGCGCGCGGCATCGATGCTCCGTGCGCCGACGATGACAGTCGCACCGGCTTCCGCCAGTGCGCGCGTCGTTTCCAGGCCGAGACCCGAATGGCCGCCCGTGACGATCGCGGTCTTGCCGTGAAGGTCAAGACCGGCCAGTACGTCGCTTGCCGTCGATGCGGCGCCGAATCCGGAATGAAGGGGGTGTTGCCTGGTCGTCATCGAAGGCTCCTGGAACGATGCGTGAAGCACGCGCCCGCCTGTCGGCCGCGTCACTGCACGAAGCCATTCTCCGGCGACGCCCCCGGACTGTGAATGCAATAAGCTCTCAACAGAAAGTAAATCTATAATTTGATCCGAATCCTTGAAGGACCGTATCGACGTCTTCTTCAAGGGTTTGGATGTCACGCGCCTTGAAGGCCAGCCACTCATATTTCATCTTGTGCCACAGTTTCTCGATGCGATTGAGCTCCGGGCTGTA
>NZ_NKFM01000043.1:0-110920 GCF_002223085.1 Burkholderia sp. HI2714
GTCAGCAAACGCATCCATGATCGACGGCATCTCTCGTTCCGGCAAAAAGCGAGAGTAAACCTGAACACGCCGCAACGAACAACCGCTCCAGCCCTTTAGCCACGGGCCTCTTCATGCGGAAGCCCTGATGGGTGCCGTACGTATCCTCGACACACAGCTCGCCGCCGTCGTACGCATCGGGTTCTTCGAGAAACAGCGTGGCCGACAGATCGCTGCGCACGCGGAAATCCGTGCCGCGCAGCAGCCGGATCGCGTTGTCGACGTGCGTGCCGAACGTCTCGCCGCCTTCGTAGCGATTGAACAGCGGCGGAAACACCTTGAGCGGCAGCGCCGCCGAGAAGAACAGCGGATGGCGCGCGAGCGCGTCCTGGATCGCGTCGCCCACCGAGCGTGCGGCCGGCGCGCCTTCCGGCAATTGCCGGTTGCGTTTCGCGAGCGCCGACTGCGCGCCGGACGTCGCATTGCCGTCGACCCATTCGGCCGCATCGAGCCGTTCGCGACATTGCGCGACCTGCGCCTTCGTCAATACGCCGGGGATGTGAAGCATCATGATGCGGATTCCATGCAGTGCGGCTGCGGTTGCGGCTGTGGTGGCGTTTGCAATTCCAGCGCCGCCGCACGAAACGCGTCGATCGGCGACGACGCGAGATACGCGTGCATCTTCGCGACGAACGCGGGGGTCGCGGTGGCCGGCACGCGCGCGAGCCACGCGAGCGCTTCGTCGATGCGCCCGCGCTCGGCGAGCAGCCGCGCAAGGTTGAACTGGCCGCGGAAGTCGCCGGCCACGGCGGCGCGGCGATAGTGGTCGAACGCGGCGTCGCGGTCGACCGGTACGACCCAGCCGTCCTCGTAGAAACCGCCGATCAGGTTGATCGATTTCGCATGGCCGAGTGCGGCCGCGCGCTGGAACCAGTCGAGCGCATCGGCGCGATTCTCGTCGACGCCGTTGCCGAGCGCGAGCGCCGTCGCGTAGTTGTACATGCCCCAGTCGAGCCCCGCCTGCGCGGCGAGCCGGTACCAGTACACGGCGACCGGCGCGCACGCCGCCGTGCCCCAGCCGAACTCGTAGCAGCGGCCGAGCATGTTCATCGCCATCGGGTGGCCGGCGCGCGCCGCGTGCCGGAACCAGTTGAACGCGGCCGCCGGATCGCGCGCGACGCCATGTCCGTCGAGCAGGTATTGCCCGTAGACGGCTTGCGCGTCGACGATGCCGTTGTCGGCCGCCGCCGCGACCCACGCGGCGGCGCACTCGGGCGGCCCGGCCAGGATGTCGGCGAACTCGCGCGGCGAAACCGACGCGAGCGCCTTCAGCGACACGGCCTCCATCGCATCGATCAGTAGCGCGCGTTCAGCGTGACGAACGCCGAGCGGCCCGGTGCGATCGACGCGTAGTGCGCCGGATACGCCTGGTCGAAGTAGGTGCGGTTGAACAGGTTGTTCACGTTCAGCTGCAGGTCGAGCTTCTTGTTGATGCGGTACTGCGCCATCGCATCGAAGCGCCAGTACGACGGCACCGCGTGCCGGTTCGCGGGATCGCCGAACACCTGCGACATGTAGAACGCGCCGCCGCCGACGGTGAACTTCGGCGTCACGTCGTAGTTCGACCACATCGTGAAGCTGTGCTTCGGCGTGTTCGGGAACCGGTTGCCGTTGTTCGCCGTGTCCTTGCCGTTGTCGCGCAGTTCGCTCTTCATGTACGTATAGCCGCCGAACAGCTGCCACTGCTTCGTGATCTGGCCCGCGACGCCGAGCTCGAGACCCTGCACGCGCTTGTTGCCGACCATTGCGTACTGGTTGTTCGGCAGCGTCACGCGCGCGTTGGTCGTATCGATCTGGAACAGCGCGGCGGTCAGCGCGAGCTTGTCGTTCAGCACGTTCCACTTCGTGCCGAGCTCGATGCTGCGGTTCTTTTCCGGCGCCAGCTGGTCGGCGTTCGAGCCGACGCCGCCGCGGCCCGGCGTGAGCGACTGCGTTTCGCTGCCTTCGCCGAGCATCATGCCGGCCGGCGTCGACGACGTCGCGTACGACGCATAGATGCTGCCGTTCTGCGCGGGCTTGAACACGAGGCCGGCCTGCCAGTTCACGAGCGTGTCGTCACGCGTGGTGGTCTTGCCGCCGTTGGCCTTGGTGTCGGTGAAGCGGGTCGAGTAGTCGTCGATGCGCACGCCGCCGTTGACCTGCCAGCGCGGCGTGATCTCGATCGTGTCGAAGCCGTAGATCGACTTCGTCACGGTGCGCGCATGCGCGTAGTCGTTGTTGCGCGTGATCGAGCCGGCCCACGGGTCGTTCGGGTTCGGCGACCACAGGCTCGTGCAGTTGTAGCCCGACGCGGCACCGATGCCGTTCTGGCAGATCTTGCCGTTCGCGGCGGCGACGTTGTACGTGTCGCGCTTGCCCCATTCGCGCGACAGCTCGATACCGGTCGTGAAGCTGTGCTTGAACGGGCCGGTGCGGAATTCGCCGAACAGCTCGGTCTGGTTCGCGAGGCTGTTGATCGCGCTGTTGCGGGTGTTCGCGCGCCGCCAGACCTTGCCGTTGACCACGTTGCCCTGGCTGTCGTCGGGCTGCGTCCAGATGTAGTCCTGCGTCGATTCCGTATAGCGCGTGGTGTTGCGGATCGTCAGCGACGACGTGATGTCGTGCTCGATCTTCAGCGTGCTGATGTCCGACGTCGTCTTGCGGAAATCGCGGTTGGTCAGGCCGTAGAAGTTGTGGCGGTCGACGGGCGCCGGGCCGTCGGTGGCGACGCCTTTCGGGAGGTTGAAGCCGTAGAAGTACGGGATGCCGCCGTCGGGCATGTCGTCCGTCTGCAGGTGGTAGTAGCTCGCGACGACGCGCGTCGACGTGCCGAGGCCGAACGCGATCGACGGCGCGACGCCCCAGCGCTCGTTGTTCACCGCGTCGCGGCCGGCGACGTCGTTGTTGTGGCTCATCAGGTTCAGGCGGAACGCGGCGTGATCGGCGAACTGCCAGTTGCCGTCGGCCGTGAAGCGGCGATAGCGGTCGGTACCGAGGCCCGCGCTCGCGGCGGCGGTGGTGCCGAGGTGCGGGGCCTTCGTGATCAGGTTGATGCTGCCGCCCGCGCCGCCGCGGCCGCCGTACGCGCCGTCGGAACCCTTGGTGATCTCGATGCGCTCCGTGTTGAAGATCTCGCGCGTCGTCGCGCCGGTGTCGCGCATGCCGTCGACGAACATGCTGCCCTGCGTGTCGTAGCCGCGGATGAACGGACGATCGCCGAGCGGGTTGCCGCCTTCGCCGGCGCCGAACGTGATGCCGGGCACGGTGCGCAGCGCTTCGGTCAGCGTCGACGCGCCGCTGTTCTGGATCAGCTCCTGCGGGATCACGGTGACGGATTTCGGCGTGTCGACGAGCGGCGCGGTGAATTTCGCGGAAGCGGAGAAGTCGGCCTTGTAGCTGTGCTCGGCTTTGCCCTGGACCTCGATCGGCGCGAGATGGCCTTCGGTGCCGGCCGGGGCGGGCGGCGGCGTGCCGTCCGCCGCGAATGCCGGGCTTGCGGCGAGCACGCTGCACAGGGTGGTGAATTTACCGAGCTTCAACTCGTCCGGACGTGACTTCATGGTGCGCTTCGACCTCGCGGTGTGGCCCCGGGGGCGGTGCGCTGCGGAAATGTGCATGCCGCCGGGAATTATTACGATTTGTTTTCAGGCGGCATTCTATGTAATTTCAACTTAAATGAGAAGCATTCGTGTTCTCGTTTGTTGGGAAATTGTTGAGGAATGTGACGGGGTGGTTGCGGGCGTGCGGGACGGTGGTTGATGGCCGAAAGGCCAGGTGTGGCGGGCTTGTCGGGCGGGGTAGAGTGGTTCCGTTGCGGATCACCCGCCATGACATCAAGGTGATAATATGACTGCATTGAAAGCAAATGTGGTGAGGTGCATCATGCCCGTGATTACCGTTCGAAATCTGCCTGATGAAGTGCACCGCGCGCTCCGAATTCGCGCGGCCCAGCATGGGCGCAGCACCGAAGCAGAGGTGCGAGACATCCTCGAGCAGGCCGTTCTGCCGGGGGGGCGGCTCAAGCTGGGAACGCTGCTGGCGGAGATCGGACGGGAGGCGGGCAGCGTCGATTTCGACGTTCAGCGCGACAAGACGCTAACCGACCCGATGAGCTTCGAATGATTCTTGTTGATACGAACGTGATGTCCGAGCCGTTGCGGCGCGAGCCGAGCTTGGCCGTGATCGAATGGCTCGATGCGCAGAACGTCGAAACGCTGTTTCTTGCTGCGATCAGCCTTGCAGAAATGCGCTTCGGTGTGGCGGCGTTACCGGAAGGGCGCAGGCGCGACTGGCTTCACCAAAGCATCGAGCAGCGCGTCGTGCCGTTGTTTCGCGGCCGGATCCTGCCGTTCGACGATGCGGCCAGCAAGGCGTATGCGAGCATTCGAGCGCGTGCACGTGCCTCAGGCAGTGCGATCGCGCCTGCCGATGTTTTTATCGCCGCGACGGCCGAGGCGAACGGACTCATCATTGCGACGCGCGACGTCGCGCCATTCGAGGCGGTCGGGCTGCGGGTGATCGATCCGTGGGCGTCCTAGGCACCAGTCGCTCGCCTGTTCATCGCGCGCCAAAAATAAAGCGCGCCGGGCTGCCCGGCGCGCTTTCCGTTGAACGTAGGGGCGCCTGACTGGCGCGCCCCGGCTGTTCCTTCTCAATCGACCCCGTGAAACACCGCATCCTCCGGCCCGAGATAGGCCGGCGGGCGCCACGTCGCGTCGCGCATCGAATGCTGGACGAGGTTCTCCACACCGAGCAGCACCGCGAAGATCGCCATCCGCACCGGAATGCCATTGTCGGTCTGGCGGAAGATCGCGAGGCGCGGGTCGCGGTTCAGGTCGACCGACAGGTCGTTCGCGCCGGGCCGGCTGTCGCGCGGCAGCGGGTGCATGATCAGCGTGTCCGGTTTGCACACCGAATCGACGAGCGCCTGGTTGATCTGGAAATCCGGCGTGTAGCCTTCGAACGACTCGTCGGTGAAGCGCTCCTTCTGGATCCGCGTCGCATAGACGACGTCCGCGCCGCGCAGCCCGGCCGCGAGATCGGTCGTCTGCTCGATCACATGGCCGTTGGTCGCGATCTGGTCGACGATGTAGGCCGGCATCTCGAGCGTCGGCGGCGACACGAGCGTGAACTTGAGCCCGCGGTACAGCGCGAGCAGCTTGACGAGCGAGTGCACCGTGCGGCCGTACTTGAGGTCGCCCACCAGCGCGATATGCGCGCCGTCGACGATCTTGCCGAGCCGGGAGAACTCGCGCTGGATCGTATAGAGATCCAGCAGCGCCTGGCTCGGGTGCTCGCCGGGGCCGTCGCCGCCGTTGATCACGGGCAGGTTGGTCGCGCGCGCGAACTCGGCCACCGAGCCTTTCTCCGGATGGCGGATCACGAGCGCGTCGACATAGCCGGCCATCACGCGGCTCGTGTCGTAGATCGATTCGCCCTTGGCCATCGACGAGAACGTGAAGCCCGTCGTGTCGCACACGGAACCGCCGAGCCGGCAGAAGGCGGCGCCGAACGACACGCGTGTACGCGTGCTGGCCTCGAAGAACAGGTTGCCGAGCACCGCGCCTTCCAGCACGCGCGAAATCTTGTGGCGGCGCGCGATCGGCTGCATCACGTCGGCCACGCGGAACAGCGCCTCGACCGAATCCCGCGAGAACTGGTCGACCGAGATCAATTGCGGCTTGCCTTCGAACAGGAATTGCTTCGAGAGCCCCTGCTTGTCTACGCTTTGCGTATAGTCCCCGCCGTCCGGCGAGCGCTCGACGATTTCCGACACGAAGCGTTCGACGATCTCGGGCATCCCGCGCGATTCCTGCGAATCGTCGGGCAAAAGCCACGTATCCAGCGCGCGCCGGCTCACGCCGATGCGGCTGGCGAACGCTTCGCGCGTCATGTTGAGGCGGCGCATGGCGTCGCGGAGGAAGGCTTGCTGGGGAACGGTCATCGGCGGCTCCTGACGATAAATATACGCGATGCGTATATTAGTTCCTGGCGCGTTGAAGTCAAGGAAAATCTGTGCGAACCGGCTGTGTGGCCCGCGTGACAGACGGCGGGTTCGTGCTGGCGCGCGGCGGCCGTCTCCGTATAATCAGGTCAGGCCCCGTGCCCGGCATCTTGCCGGGCGCCACGCCGCACATGATTCGCCCGTCGGGCTTGTTGATTCCAAGGAGAATGAGAATGACGCGTACGATTGCTGCAATGCTGCTGGTGGTGACCGCCGCGCTCGCCGGTTGCAACACGGTCGCCGGTGTGGGGCAGGACATTTCGAAGGGTGGCCAGGCGATCAGCGATTCGGCTGAAAAGGCCAAGTAAGCCGACCGGTTCCGGAATGCAGAAGGCGCCGGGCCGTCCCGCGATTGCGGGGCGGCCCGGCGCCTTTTTTCTTGCGGCCGGCGCTCGATGCCCGTGGCGTCAGGCGTGCTCGACGAACGCGTAACGGCCTTCGACCTTGCGCGGCGTGAACCAGCCGTAGTCGGGGAACAGGCGATTGCGGACGAACCAGACGTAGCCCACCAGCAGGACCGTGATCGCGAGGCTCGGCAGCGCGGTCGACGGATCGCGTCCGAGCTCGGCGATGGTCTTCGGCAACTGCAGCAGCGACAGCAGGATGAACGCGTGGTACGCGCCGACACGATTGGTCGCAAAGCCCCAGATGAACAGCAGCGACAGCGGCACGGTCAGCGCGAGGAATACCAGCGCGAGGCCGTTGCCGGCGCCGGTGGCGAAGAAGTAATACGCGAGCATGAGGCTGATCGCGAGCTGGGCGATGCCGAGCGCGACCAGGATCCGGATGTGCAGCTTGTTCTTGCGGCAGCGTTCGGGATCGGGGCGCGACGCGATCAAGTGCGCGAGCACGCGATCCTTGAGTCCCTGCCCGGACAGTTCGGCCAATGCGTCGGCCTTCCTCGTTCCCGCGGACAGCAGCACCGCGATTCTTGTTTTGGCTTCCTTCCTGTTCATTGCGTGGCGGATTGTTGTTCGATGGTTGTCAAAGGTTCCGGCCACGCGAATATTGCATCTTGCGGGGTAGCGCGCAACGGTTTTGCGGCGCGCGGACACATTCCTACAGTTGCCGGCTACATGGCGGGAGTGCGGGGATCGACAGCCAAGGCGGCGGGGCGGAGCCGCCGCCGTTTCCGCAACGACGCAACGACGCAACGACGCAACGACGCAACGACGCAACGACGCAACGACGCAACGACGCAACGACGCAACGACGCAACGACGCGATGGGCGCGAGTCAGTCGGTGGCTGTTTGCGCGGCGGGCGTGGGGCGGGACGGTCGATCCGGCTTCGCCGGGTGCGTATCGCGAGCTTCGGCTGGCGGTTCGCGTCGCCGCGTCGCGCCGACGACCATCCCGGCGACGACCAGCGCGATACCCGCGACACGCGTGCCGCTGAGCGTTTCGCCGAACAGCGCGACGGCGAACAGCACGGCCGAGACCGGCGCGACCGCCGTGAACAGCGCGGCCTCGGTGCCGCTCGTGCGTGCCGAGCCCGCATACCAGCACAGGTAGCCGAGCACGGTCGGCACCAGCGCGTAGTAGGCGATTGCCGAAACCGCGCCGACGGTCCAGCCGGTTGCCACCGCATGCCATTCGAACGCGGCCGGCACGAGGGCGAGCACGAAGCCGAGGCCGGACATCGCGGTGGACAGCGCCAGCGGCGGCAACGGTGCGGCCAGCCGCCGGTTGAGCAGGATGAATACGGCTTCGCAGGCGACGGCGGCCAGCACCAGCGCATCGCCGGCCAGCGTGCGGAGCGACGGCAGCGCCTGGCCGGGCGCGAACGTGACGAACAGCACGCCGGCCGTTGCGAGCGCGGCGGCCACCCAGTCGCGCGGCGTCTGTCGCTCGCGCAGCACGACGGCCGCGATCAGCGTCGACATCGCGGGCAGCGTGCCGAGCATCACGCCCGCATCGAGCGGCGACGACAGCTTCGTGCCGCAGATCAGCAGCACCGTATAACCGACACCGCCCGCCGCCGCCTGGATGACGAGCAGCACGGCGTCGCGTGTGGAGAGGCGCGGCCAGCGCATTCGCTGCGCACGCATCAGCGCGAGCAGCAGCGGCGTTGCGATCAGGAAGCGCAGCGCCGTGGCCGCGAACGGCGGCAGGCCGCCGGCAGCGAGACGGCTCGCGATGACGGTGCTGCCGACGCCTGCCATTGCGGCGGCGAGATAGAGATAGCCAATCAGTCGTGTCTTCATGCGCCGCATCGTCGCGTACGGCGGCGGTGCGCGTCTTGAACGAAATTGCAGCGCGCGGGCGTGTCGAATACGGAGCGCGCGATTCGGCATGCTTGTGCGACAAGGGCGGGCGACAGTCACCGCAGTTGTCGATGTCGGCGCAGCCTTCGAGGCCGGTGTGTTTGGCGACGGGCTCCGCCCGATGACGGCGGCGTCAAGCGGCCTGCGTGAACCGCCCCGGCGTGATCCCGAACTGGCGCGCGAACGCACGCGTCAAATGGCTTTGATCGGCAAAGCCGGCTTCGGCCGCGGGGCATCGGCGATCGGCAAGCCGCTGGCCAGCAGCGCGCGCGCCAGCCGCGCACGCGACTGGATCAGGTACGCGTGCGGTGTGATGCCGAGTTCGCGGGCAAACCCGCGCAGCAGCTGGAAGCGGCTGACGCCGCTCAGGTTGGCCAGCTCGGCGAGCGAGACCGGGGCGGCCGGCGCTGCGTCGAGCCGTTCCCGCGCGAGGCGGATCGCCGGTGCGACGCCCGCCGCCGGCAGCGTGCGGTTCGCATGCCGGGCGAGCAGCCCGGCGACGAGCATCACGAGCGCCTCGTCGCGGGCGAGCGGCTGGGATTCCCCCGCGACGATACGTGCATGCAACTGGGCGACGGCGGCCGCGAGCCGCGCGTCGCGCACCGCCGGATGGGCCAGCTCGACGCCGCCGAGGCCTTCTTCCGCCGCCACACCCGCGACCAGCGCGGGCGCGAGGTACAGCATCCGCCAGCGCCGGCCCGTGCCGGCCTCGATCGGCGAGCCGTCGTGCATCTCGCCCGGGTTGACCATGATCGCGTCGCCGGCCAGGGCGTCGACCTGCCCGCGACCGCTCCACGACCGGTGCGCGCCGCTGACGATCACACCGACCCCGAATTCGTCGTGCGCGTGGCGCGGAAATGCACGGTCGGATTCGAGGCTGATGGCCTCGATGCCTTCGTCGGTCCGTCGGTAATGGGTGACGCGGTGCATGTGCGCTCCTCGCGCCGGTCGCGGCGCGGATGTCGTGCACTTTAGCGCGTTCCGGCGCCGCGCGCCCTTCATCCTTTTGGCCGATACCGCGCGATGCGCGCAGCCCGCACCATGTGCACATGAGCAGCGTATACGGCCCGCCGGGCCTGAAGCTGCGCGGGAGACGGCAGGTGGAACGACAGGATCCGGTATTCATTCAGGTTGGCGCGCTCGCGGACGGCTTCGCGCCGGAAGCGAACATCCTCGCATCCGTCGACGCGCTCGCCGGGCGGACGCTTGCGCTCGGCGATGCATCGGGTGCGTGGCGCGTCTATACGTTCGAGCCCGACGCACTGCAGTGGCGCGATGCGGCGACCGATACGGGCGGCCGCGAGCCGTGCCGCGTGACGCGGCTGCGCGACGGGCTGTACTTCGTCGACTACATCGATTCGGCCGCTCGCGCGACGTCGGTCAGTCTCGTGATCGACCTCGACAACGGTGTATGGACGTCGGTCATCGGCACGCTGCCGACCGAAGCCGACACGCGCATCGACGCATTCACGCGGGTTGCGCGCGGGCTGCCGCTGACGGGCGTCGAGGCCGAGTTCCGGCACGGCACGCTCGGCGGCCACACGCAGCCGGGGCCGTTGCACGGGCCCACGCGCGAGCTGATCGGCAAGCGGACGATGTATCGCTACAGCCCGACCGAATGCTACGAGCACATCTACCTGAACGAGAATTTCTACGCGTGGCAGTGCCTGCAGGGTGTCGAAGGCGGGCTGGCCGATGTCGACCGCTGCCATTACTTCAGGATTGCAGACGAGCTGTATCTGTTCGTGTGGCGCGAAAAGGTGGTGCCGACGCTCGGCGTCGTGCTGATCGACCTCGCGCAGCGCAAGACCGACGGCAAGATCTTCGGCTACCAGGGCGGCGATTTCGGCACGCTGTCGAACTTCCCGATCGGTGCGCACGCGCAGGTGCTCAATGAAACCGTGCATCCGCTCGGCGGCGAGGCGCAACGATGAATGCCGTGCCGGGCAGCGGTCGCCTGCGGGCGGATTTCAGCGGGCGCGTCGTGCTCGTCACGGGCGCCGCGCAGGGGATCGGCGCGGCAATCGCACGCCGATTCGCGGAATCCGACGCGTTCGTCGCGCTTGCCGACCTGAACGGCGAGGCCGCCGCCGCGCAGGCCGATGCGCTCGCGAGCACGGGAGGCGAGGCGCGCGCCTATCGGGTGGATGCCGCCAGCCGTGACGAACTGGGCGCACTGGTCGCGGCGGTCGAGCGCGACGGTGGCCGGCTCGACGTCGTCGTCCACAATGCCGCGTATTTTCCGCTGACGCCGTTCACGCAGATCGACGAGCCGACACTCGACCGGACGCTGTCGGTCAACCTGTCGGCGCTGTTCTGGCTCGCGCAGGCCGCGTTGCCGGCATTCGAGCGCGCGGGAGCGGGGCGGCTGCTCGTCACGTCGTCGGTGACGGGGCCGCGTGTCGTGTATCCGGGGCTCGCGCATTACGCGGCGTCGAAGGCCGGCGTGAACGGCTTCATTCGCGCCGCGGCGCTGGAACTCGCGCGCCGCAACGTGACGGTCAACGGCGTCGAGCCGGGCATGATCCGCACGCCGGCGGCCGGCAATCTCGGCGACGCGTCGGTCGCGGCGCAGATCGCGCGCGACATTCCGCTCGCGCGGATGGGCGAGCCGGAAGATATTGCGAACGCAATGCTGTTTCTCGCATCGGCGGATGCCGCGTACATCACGGGGCAGACGATCGTCGTCGACGGCGGTGCGACGTTGCCCGAGAGCGGGGCGGTGCTTGGGGGCGAGTAAAGATCGAGCGGGTAATGACCGGCGGAACAGGGCGGTTCCGGCGGCCTGCTGCGAGTTCGCGCAGCGGGCTCGGCGGGTTCCTCCTGGCGATCCGCGCAGGCGTCAGTCCGGCGTCCCGTCATGGTCCCCGAGCGGCCTGGCGGACCAGTCCACCCAGCGGTCCGCGCGGGTCAGTTCATACGCCTCGTTCATCGGGTAGCGAATGCGGTTGTCTTCGCGCGGACGTTCACCGATCACCATCAGCCTGACTTCTTCCTTCGTGTTGTTGATGAAGGTGTGGCAGATGCCGGTGCCTGCCGGAAACGCGACGGAATCGCCTTCGGCAACGGGGTGAAGCACGCCGTCGATCCAGACGTCGGGCTTGCCCTCGAGCACGTATACAAATTCCTGCTCGGTGCTTTCGGCATGCGGATAGGACGTCCGTCGGCCCGGCAGAAGCCTTACGTGATGAATGCCGATACGCGTGATGCCGAGCGCGGCGGAAAGCGGTGCGTCCAGCGCCATCGGTTCGGTATCGCCGCGATAGCAATGCGCTTCCGGTTCTTCGAGTTCGGTCCAGTGCTTGATGAAATCCGGGCGGGTCATCGGTTGCGCTCCTGTCGGAGGGAGGTCGAGGGTAGCGGTTCAGGCGCCGACGTTGGCGGTGACTCGCGCCCCATCTCGGTGAATGAACCTCGGCCGATAACTTACCAGCGAATGCGGCAGGACGATTGCTCATCGAATGTCCCGAGCGGTGGTGGCGGCGAAGCCGGCTGGCGTGCTCTCGAACGCCGGCCACGCGGGACGTCAGGCACCGGTCGGCGCGATTCATGGTGGCCCGGATGTCGCGGATCGGGCGATCGACGACATCGTCGGAAATCAGCCCCGAACCACTTCCGGCGTTGCGCACATGAACGTCTCCGACGCCACGTGCGCGTGCCGCCCGCCGTGTATCGCCGCGATTACAACCAGCCGTTGCGGATGAACTCGACGATCGAATAGCGGCGGTGCTCGAGATCGTGCTGCCGGACGGCGTCGACGATGCGCGACACGCCGTCTGCGTAAGGCGTCGCACCCACCACGCGCGATTCGAACTGCAGGCTGCACGCGCCGTCGTCGATGCGTATCCGGTGTATCGCGTGGCGGCCGAGCTGATCCTCGGCGACCGCGAATTCGCTGCGCTGCACGTCCGGGTCGCGCACGGAGCGGATGTCTTCCGGCCGCACGCCGAGCGACTGGCCGATCCCGACGGCCGTGCCGGGGACGGACGTCTTGCCGGCCTGGTGCGACTCCGTCAGGCTGATCCGGCAGTCGTGAAACAGGTGGCCGCTGGTTTCCAGCATGCTCATGAACTTGAGCATCAGGATGTTCGTGTTCGGGCACAGCACGACCGGGAAAGCGTGCGAGCCGGTTTCGAGCTCGGAGCCGGTCGACAGTTCGACGAGTGGCGATCCGGTGGCCTCGCAGAACGCGATCACGGCGGGGAGTTCGCGGCCGGAACCGGCATGCACGACGATCGTTCGGGCGTCGCTGCGCTGCGCATCGTCGCGCGCGCTGTCCGACCAGGGGATCACGCGGCAGGTTGCGGGGTCGAGCCGGTGCGCGTCGAGCAGTTCGCTGGCCAGCTTGCCGGTTCCTACGACGAGTACTTGCATGAAGTTGACGGAGTGAAGTTCAGGATTCGGGACGGGAAGTGATGCGGGCCGTCAGGGGGCCGGCGCGGGCGTGGCGCCGGACCGGCCTCGCGCATTATGCCCGGCCGCCCGTCTGCGTGCCCGTCGGGCCTCGCAGGCGGCGGCCCGGTGCGTCAGCTCGCCGACGCCGTCGGCCGCCACGCATTTGCCGCCTTCTGCGTCGCGAGTTGTTTTGCCGTGTGGCTGGTCGTGTTGCCGTTCGAGCCCGTGATCGTGCCGCTCGACGAATACTCGCCGGGGCCGTTGCGCGTCACGCTGCCAGACGTCGTTGCGCTGTGGCCGTCGGAGCCTGTCAGCGAACCCGTGTGCGAGCAGGTGCCGCCCGCGCAGCTCGTGTCGCCGCTGTGTTCGACCGAGCGCCCGTTCGGGCCGACCGCGGTGCCGCTGTTCGAGAACTGGCCGGGCGGATACATGCATGCAGACCGTTTCGACATCACGAAAAGGAAGCTTGCAAATGGCGACGGGGCCATGCATGCCCGAAAAGAACGCCTGGCCCCAAGCGATCGTGTGCCCGACCACGGGTTGCACGATTGAAACAATTCTCGATAAATCACAGCAATGAGAGGCGCGGGAATCGAGCGTTTGCCATCGACGCAAATCCGCATCGTTCGTACGTTTCCTTGCCGCGCGCGGGACTTGGCGAATCGGCATGGCCTCCTGGCGTTTCAGAACTGAAACAACGCTGGGGTCCGAACGGTGCATCACATCGCCTATTGACCGCACAGCCCCTTGGTCATTGAACTGCCGAGTGCTGGTCTGCTCCTTGCTCACGTGTTTCGCACACATCCAAGCCGCACGGCCGTATCGCCAGTGCAGGCGACGAACAGACAACATGAAAATCGGGGAAATCATGTCCAAGTACGCTTCGGGCGGCCTATGGCTGCCTACACGTATCACCGTTCCGTCCATGTCGATTGAGCAGCGCCCACGCGTGCGATGAGCGCTCGATAAACGACATGTTCGGGGTGAGCATGAAAAACAGAAAAGTCTTGTATTCGCCACCTGCACGGCCGGCATGCATCGCCAATGGTTTGCCGCTTCCAGCAGGTGCGACAGGGGACGTCGAACCCGGCTTGCGGGCGGCCGTCGGCGCGCTTTCGCAGCGGGCGTTGCAACTTCTGAATGTCGGGCACTTCGAGCAAAGTGCCGCGTGTGCGAGACAGGCCATCTCCATCGATCAGGGCAGCGGCTTCCTGCGTCTGCTCCTGGGCGTGGCATTGACCCAAGGTGGTCGAACACACGAGGCGCTTGAGGCGTTCACTCGGGCTGCCGCGCTCGCGCCGCATGATCCGCAGATTCGCTACAACCTGGCCGTTGCCTTGCACGAATCCGGGCAGCAAGAACGCGCGATGGTTGAGTATCGCGCCTGCCTGGAAAGAGATCCGGATTGTGCCAATGCGTTATGGAATTACGGCGAGCTTCTCCGGCTCCGGGAGCATTTCGACAAGGCGCTCGAATGCTTTGACCGGCTGGCTCACATCGAGGGCAGATTGCGCGACAAGGCGGCACACCGAATGGCCGTGTGCTGCGCTTATCTGGGACTGGATGAGCGTGCCCGGGCCCTGTTCGAGACGCAAATTGCCGCAGACGACGATCCGGTCACGCATTGGGAATACGCGCATTTTCTGCTTGGCAGGGGACGGTTCAGGGACGCCTGGCCACATTATGCGAAGCGTTTCGATGCGGGCAAAGAAATCCGCCTCAAGGGCATGAGCTTTCCGTATTCCACATGGAGTGGCCAGTTCGAATCGGGCTCGACATTGATTGTTTCCGGCGAACAGGGCGCCGGTGACGAAATTCTGTTTGCCGCGTTTTTGCCGCTGCTGCTGAAGCGGGCACGGTCGGCCAACATGCGCGTGGTGGTGGTGTGCCGGCCCGCGCTGGTGCGGCTGTTCCGCGAGAGTTTCCCGTCGGCATCGGTATTGGGGGGAATGGTCACGCAAGAGCCGGATCTTCGCGCATTCGATAAAGAGTCCTCAAGAATCTGGCGAATCCAGATCGGCGATTTACCTTTGTGGCTGGACAAACCTGAGCCGATCGCTTATCTGAAGCCCGCGCTGGAGGATCAGCGCACTGCGCGGCAGTTGGTCGCGCAGTCTCGCTCGGGCGATGGCTGCCGGCATATCGGCATCGTGTGGTCGGCCAATCCCGTCTCGACCGCGTCGAACCGGCTTGCGCGCAGTGTGCCGTCGGAGCTGCTGAACGCATATCTGAAAAACATTGGCGGTGTGCACTTCTATTCTCTGATGCCCACTGAGCATCGCGCGGTTCTCGCCGGTGTGCCCGATTTGCCTGTTACCGATCTTTCTCATTTTTTGACCGACTTCAGCCGGACTGCAGCGGCGATGCAGTGCCTGGATGAAATCGTGTCGGTGTGTACGTCGAGCGCCAACCTTGCAGGTGCGCTTGGACTGAAGACACATGTGCTTTTGCAAAAGCATGCCGATTGGCGGTGGTTTGGCGACACCGCCTGGTATCCCGATGTCGTGACATACAGGCAAGAAGCGCGCGCGGACTGGGGAACCTGTCTGCAAGCGCTCTCCGCGAACTGGCGCTGATGAGAACTGGGGGCGAACATGAACAAGATCTACAAGTGCATTTTCAGCAAGCGGCTGAATCAGATGGTTGTCGTCGCGGAGAGCGCGACGGGACAGGGGAAGTCAGGGGGGCGGTCCCGTGCGGTACGGCGAGTCAGGACCGTGGCTGCTGCCGCGTTGGCGGCCGGCGCGTGCATGTCTCTTCCGCAACTCGGATGGGCGGACAGTGTCTGCAATAACCATGGTCCCAGCAGCGACACTTGTGGAAGCACCTCGGCGCAGTATCCGGGGAGCGGGACCAACAACACGTTCTACGGGAATCTGAGCGGTACCGGCTTGACCGGCAACTCGGACACGGGTAACGGTTCCTTTTCGAGCTACAACGTCACCGGGGACTCGAATACGGGTAACGGGGCTAATTCGAGCTACAGCGTCACGGGCAGCAACAACACGGGAAGCGGAGCCAATTCCAGCTATGCCGTGACGGGCAGCAACAACACAGCAGTCGGTGCGAGCGCTGGTCAGTACGTGAACGGTAACGGGAACGTGGCGTTGGGTGCATCTGCTGGATCGGGAACCAGCGGTAGCCCGCTCAATATCACCAACACCACGGCGATTGGCTACAGCGCGACCGCTACGGGGGCAAACTCCGTTGCGCTGGGTTCCAGCAGCACCGACGGGGGCGCGGCCAACGTAGTGAGCGTGGGCAGCAGCTCGTTGCAGCGCAAGATCATCAATGTGTCGAGCGGGAACGTGGCGTCCGGTTCGACGGATGCGGTGAACGGCGGGCAGCTCTTTTCGCTCTCAACCAGCTTGAGTACGACGAACAGTAACGTGACGAGCCTGTCGACTTCGAGCTCGACGGGGATCAGCACGGCGCAGAGCGGCGTGAACTCGCTGTCGACGGGGCTGAGCACCACCAACAGCAACGTGACGAGCCTGTCGACTTCGAGCTCGACGGGGATCAGCACGGCGCAGAGCGGCGTGAACTCGCTGTCGACGGGTTTGAGTACGGCAAATAGCAAAGTGACGAGTTTGTCGACTTCGAGCTCGACGGGGATCAGCACGGCACAAAGCGGTGTGGGCTCGCTGTCGACGGGGCTGAGCACGACGAATAGCAACGTGACAAGCCTGTCGACTTCGGCAGCGGCGGGGATCAGCACGGCACAAAGCGGCGTGGGCTCGCTGTCGACCGGCTTGAGCACGACGAACAGCAACGTGACGAGTCTGTCGACTTCGGCAGCGGCAGGGATCAGCACGGCGCAAAGCGGCGTGGGCTCGCTGTCGACGGGATTGAGCACGACGAACAGCAGCGTGACGAGCCTGTCGACTTCGGCAGCGGCAGGGATCAGCACGGTACAAAGCGGCGTGGGCTCGCTGTCGACCGGCTTGAGCACGACGAACAGCAGCGTGACGAGCCTGTCGACTTCGGCAGCGGCGGGGATCAGCTCGGCGCAAAGCGGCGTGGGCTCACTGTCGACCGGCTTGAGCTCGACGAACAGCAGCGTGACGAGCCTATCGACTTCGGCAGCGGCGGAGATCAGCACGGCACAAAGTGGTGTGGGCTCACTGTCGACGGGGCTGAGCACGACGAATAGCACCGTCGGTGCGCTGTCGACACAGGAATCGACCGACGTGGGTTCATTGTCGACCAGCCTGACTACGACCAACAGCAATGTCAGCTCGCTGTCGACGGGCCTGAACGCGACGAACAGCAGCGTGGCGAGCCTGTCGACTTCGGCTGCGGCAGGGATCAGCACGGCGCAAAGCGGTGTGGGCTCGCTGTCGACGGGATTGAGCATGACGAACAGCACCGTCGGCGCGCTATCGACGCAGGAGTCGACCGACGTGGGTTCATTGTCGACCAGCCTGAACACGACCAACAGCAATGTCAGTTCGTTGTCGACAGGTCTGAATGCGACGAACAGCAACGTGACGAGCTTGTCGACTTCGACTGCAGCAGGGATCAGCACGGCACAAAGCGGTGTGGGCTCGCTGTCAACGGGCCTGAGCACGACGAATAGCACCCTTGGTGCGCTGTCGACACAGGAATCGACCGACGTGGGTTCGTTGTCGACCAGTCTAAACACGACCAACAGCAGCGTGACGAGCCTGTCGACCTCGACCGCGGCAGGGATCAGCACGGCACAAAGCGGTGTGGGCTCGCTGTCGACGGGATTGAGCACGACGAATAGCGCCCTTGGTGCGCTGTCGACGCAGGAATCGACCGACGTGGGTTCGTTGTCGACCAGTCTAAACACGACCAACAGCAGCGTGACAAGCCTGTCGACTTCGGCAGCGGTGGGGATCAGCACGGCGCAAAGCGGTGTGGGCTCGCTGTCGACGGGCCTGAATGCGACGAACAGCAACGTGACGAGCCTTTCGACTTCGGCTGCGGTTGGGATCAGCACGGCACAAAGTGGTGTGGGTTCACTGTCAACGGGATTGAGCACGACGAATAGCGCCCTTGGTGCGTTGTCGACGCAGGAATCGACCGATGTGGGGTCATTGTCGACCAGCCTGACCACGACCAACAGCAGCGTGACGAGCCTGTCGACCTCGACCGCGGCAGGGATCAGCACGGCACAAAGCGGTGTGGACTCGCTGTCGACGGGATTGAGCACGACGAACAGCACGCTCGGTGCGTTGTCGGCGCAGGAATCGACCGACGTGGGATCGTTGTCGACCAGCCTGAACACGACCAACAGCAGCGTGACAAGCCTGTCGACTTCGGCAGCGGCAGGGATCAGCACGGCACAAAGTGGTGTGGGTTCACTGTCGACGGGCCTGAGCACGACGAATAGCGCCCTTGGTGCGCTGTCGACACAGGAGTCGACCGACGTGGGGTCATTGTCGACCAGCCTGACTACGACCAACAGCAATGTCAGTTCGTTGTCGACGGGCCTGAACGCGACGAACAGCAGCGTGACGAGCCTGTCGACTTCGACCGCGGCAGGGATCAGCACGGCACAAAGCGGTGTGGGCTCACTGTCGACGGGCCTGAGCACGACGAACAGTACGCTCGGTGCGCTGTCGACGCAGGAATCGACCGACGTGGGTTCGTTGTCGACCAGCTTGAATACGACCAACAGCAATGTCAGCTCGCTATCGACGGGTCTGAACGCGACGAACGGCAACGTGACAAGCCTGTCGACTTCGACCGCGGCAGGGATCAGCACGGCACAAAGCGGCGTGGGCTCGTTGTCGACGGGCCTGAACACGACGAACAGCAGCGTGACGAGCCTGTCGACTTCGGCAGCGGCGGGAATCAGCACGGCACAAAGTGGTGTGGGCTCACTGTCGACCGGCCTGAGCACCACGAATAGCACCGTCGGTGCGCTGTCGACGCAGGAATCGACCGACGTGGGTTCGTTGTCGACCAGCCTGACCATGACCAACAGCAATGTCAGTTCGTTGTCGACCGGCCTGAACGCGATGAACAGCAACGTGACGAGCCTGTCGACTGGCCTGGACACGACCAACAGCAGCGTGACAAGCCTGTCGACTTCGGCAGCGGTGGGGATCAGCACGGCGCAAAGCGGTGTGGGCTCACTGTCGACGGGATTGAGCACGACGAACAGCACGCTCGGTGCGTTGTCGACGCAGGAGTTGACCGATGTGGGTTCATTGTCGACCAGCTTGAATACGACGAACAGCAGCGTGACGAGCCTGTCGACTTCGGCAGCGGTGGGGATCAGCACGGCGCAAAGCGGCGTGGGCTCGCTGTCGACCGGCCTGAATGCGACGAACAGCAGTGTGACAAGCCTGTCGACTTCGGCTGCGGTGGGGATCAGCACGGCACAAAGTGATGTGGGCTCGTTGTCGACCAGCTTGAATACGACCAACAGCAGCGTGACAAGCCTGTCGACTTCGACCGCGGCAGGGATCAGCACGGCACAAAGTGGTGTGGGCTCGCTGTCAACGGGATTGAGCACGACGGACAGCACGCTCGGTGTGCTGTCGACCCAGGAATCGACCGACGTGGGTTCGTTGTCGACCAGCCTGAACACGACCAACAGCAGCGTGACAAGCCTGTCGACTTCGGCAGCGGTGGGGATCAGCACGGCACAAAGTGGTGTGGGCTCACTGTCGACGGGGCTGAGTACGACGAATAGCGCCCTTGGTGCGTTGTCGACGCAGGAGTTGACCGACGTGGGTTCATTGTCGACCAGCCTGAATACGACCAATAGCAACGTGACGAGCCTGTCGACCTCGACCGCGGCAGGGATCAGCACGGCACAAAGCGGCGTGGGCTCGCTGTCGACGGGCCTGAGCACGACGAATAGCACCCTTGGCGCGTTGTCGACACAGGAATCGACCGACGTGGGCTCATTGTCGACCGGCCTGAACACGACCAACAGCAATGTCAGCTCGCTGTCGACTGGCTTGAATACGACGAACAGCACCGTCGGTGCGCTGTCGACGCAGGAATCGACCGACGTGGGCTCGTTGTCGACCAGCCTGACCACGACCAACAGTAATGTCAGTTCGTTGTCGACCGGCCTGAACGCGACGAACAGCACGCTCGGTGCGCTGTCGACGCAGGAATTGACCGACGTGGGATCGTTGTCGACCAGCCTGAACACGACAAACAGCAATGTCAGCTCGTTGTCGACTGGCTTGAATACGACAAACAGCAATGTCAGCTCGTTGTCGACTGGCTTGAATACGACGAACAGCAGCGTGACAAGCCTGTCGACTTCGACTGCCGCAGGGATTAGCACGGCACAAAGCGGTGTGGGCTCACTGTCGACGGGATTGAGCACGACCAACACCACGCTCGGTGCGTTGTCGACGCAGGAATCGACCGACGTGGGTTCGTTGTCGACTAGCCTGAACACGACGAACAGCAACGTGACGAGCCTATCGACTTCGACTGCAGCAGGGATCAGCACGACACAAAGCGGTGTGGGCTCACTGTCGACGGGATTGAGCACGACGAATAGCGCCCTTGGTGCGCTGTCGACGCAGGAATCGACCGACGTGGGCTCGTTGTCGACCAGCCTGACCACGACCAACAGCAATGTCAGTTCGCTGTCGACGGGATTGAACGCGACGAACAGCAACGTGACGAGCCTGTCGACTTCGACTGCCGCAGGGATTAGCACGGCACAAAGCGGTGTGGGCTCACTGTCGACGGGATTGAGCACGACGAACAGCACGCTCGGTGCGTTGTCCACGCAGGAATCGACCGACGTGGGTTCGCTGTCGACCAGCTTGAATACGACCAACAGCAATGTGACGAGCCTGTCGACTGGCCTGGACACGACCAACAGCAGCATGACGAGCCTTTCGACTTCGACCGCGGCAGGGATCAGCACGGCACAAAGTGGTGTGGGCTCACTGTCGACGGGATTGAGCACGACAAACAGCACGCTCGGTGCGCTGTCGACGCAGGAATTGACCGACGTGGGCTCATTGTCGACCAGCCTGACCACGACCAACAGTAATGTCAGTTCGTTGTCGACCGGCCTGAACACGACGAACAGCAGTGTGACGAGCCTGTCGACCTCGACCGCGGCCGGTATCAGCACGGCACAAAGTGGTGTGGGCTCACTGTCGACGGGCCTGAACACGACGAACAGCAACGTGACGAGCCTGTCGACCTCGACCGCGGCGGGGATCAGTACGGCACAAAGCGGTGTGGGTTCACTGTCGACGGGCTTGAACGCGACGAACAGCAACGTGACGAGCCTGTCGACTTCGACCGCGGCAGGAATCAGCACGGCACAAAGCGGCGTGGGCTCGCTGTCGACGGGCCTGAACGCGACGAACAGCACCGTAGCCAGCCTGTCGACTTCGACTGCAGCGGGCATCAGCACGGCACAAAGCGGCGTGGGCTCGCTGTCGACGGGCCTGAACGCGACGAACAGCACCGTAGCCAGCCTCTCGACTTCGACTGCAGCGGGCATCAGCACGGCACAAAGCGGCGTGACCTCACTGTCGACGGGCTTGAACGCGACAAACAGTAACGTGGCGAGCCTGTCGACTTCGACCGCGGCAGGGATCAGCACGGCGCAAAGCGGTGTGGGCTCACTGTCGACCGGCCTGAACGCGACAAACAGCAACGTGGCGAGCCTGTCGACTTCGACCGCGGCAGGGATCAGCACGGCGCAAAGCGGCGTGACCTCACTGTCGACGGGCTTGAACGCGACAAACAGCAACGTAGCGAGCCTGTCGACTTCGACCGCGGCAGGGATCAGCACGGCGCAAAGCGGTGTGGGCTCACTGTCGACGGGCTTGAACGCGACGAACAGCAGCGTGACGAGCCTGTCGACCTCGACCGCGGCAGGGATTAGCACGGCTCAAAGCCGCGTGACCTCGCTGTCGACCGGCCTGAACACCACGAACAGCACCCTTGGCGCGCTGTCGACCCGGGAATCGACCGACGTGGGTTCGTTGTCGACCAGCCTGAATACGACAAACAGCAGCGTCGGCTCGCTGTCGACGAGCCTGACCACGACGAACAGCAATGTCAGTTTGCTCTCCACCGGTTTGAACACGACCAACAGCACGGTCGGCTCGCTGTCCACGAGCTTGAACACGACGAACAGCAGAGTCGGTTCACTGTCGACGGGTCTGATCATGACCAACAGTAGCGTCACCAGCCTGTCGACATCGGCATCAACGGGAATCAGCGCGGCGGCGACCGGCGTGACTTCGCTATCCACGAGCCTGAACACGACAAACAGCAATCTGGCCTCGTTGTCGACGTCGTATTCCGGCTCGATTTCCTCCTGGCTCAACAGCCTGAGCACGGTCAATAACAACCTTTCGACGTTGAGCGTTTCCACATCGACCAGCATGGTTCAGCTCTTCACCGGCGTTGCGTCTCTTTCGACCGGCCTGAGCACGACAAACGGCAAGGTGACGACACTGAATACCGCGGTGACATCGCTGTCGACGGGGCTGGCCTCCCTGTCCACGCAGATAAACTCACCGGGGTTCGGCAAAGGGGGATCGCAAGGCACGAGTACGCCTGCTTCCACCGCGCTCTCGACATCGACCTCGACAAGTACCAGCACCAGTACCGCGCAAAGCACCACATCGTCCGCGACGGCTTCTCTGTCCACGAGTTCGGGATCGCTCTCGACCAGTACGAAAGCATCCTCCGCCGCGCAATTTGTTCAGGGTATGACGGCCGCGTCGGCCACGGCAGGCGCCGCAGCCCAGGCCGTCGACAGCTCCGCGACGGCAGTCGGTACCAATGCGCTCGCCGCGGGGAGCAACTCGGTAGCGCTGGGTGCGGGAGCGGCAGCGACAGCGGCGAATTCGGTTGCGCTTGGCGCGAACTCGGTCGCGAGCGAGGCGAACACGGTGTCGGTAGGCTCGGTAGGCAACGAACGCAGGATCACGAACGTTGCGCCCGGGATGAATCCGATGGACGCGGTCAACATGTCGCAACTGGGAGCCGTGCAGTCGAACGTCAACCAGGTGGCAAGGATGGCCTATTCCGGCATTGCCGGTGCCGCCGCGCTGACGATGATTCCTGAAGTCGATCCCGGGAAGACGCTCTCGGTCGGCATAGGAACGGCCGGCTACCAGGGCTATCAGGCAATGGCAGTCGGTTTCACCGCCCGAATCACGAACAACCTGAAGGTCAAGGGGGGCGTGGCGATCAACGGAGCGGGCGGCAGTACGTACGGCGCTGGCGCATCCTACCAGTGGTAAGTAGCACATACGCGCTCGGGTGAACCATCATGTGAATCGGAATCCCGGTTCTCACGCACGCCGGCCGGAACGTCCGGGAAAACGGCTTGGGCCAGAACCCGTTCCATCTGGCCCGCTTGATGCGCGGCGTTGCCGTTCGTCGAGGAAGTGTTGCTGCTCAATCGTGGCGATCAGTCGTGCCTGCCCGACGACGTCGAGTCGGAAGGTGCCGGCTTTCGACTGATTGCGCCGAGAGAGGCGGTCGACTTGATCGACGTGGCGATCGAAATGGCGGTCGGGCTCGAATACGTGTTCAACACGCCGTCCGCGCATCGCGTGCGCCACGCGTCGAACCTCGACTATCTCGATGCGAACGACGGTGGCGTGCTGGTCGTGTTCGACCGGCTGTTCGGCACCTAGGTCGCCGAGCGCGCCGACGAGCCGTGCCGTTTCGGCCTCGTCACGCCGACCCGCTCGCGCAACCCGTTCGTCGTCGAGCCCGAGCACTGGGCGAGCCTCGCTCGCGACGTCGCAACGTTCCCCGATGCGTGGACCGCGATCCGCTTCGTGCTGCTGCCGCCGGGCTGGCGCCCGGACAACCAGGGCGAAACGACGGAAGAACTGCGCCGTCGCAGCCTCGTCACGGTGCGCACGGATGCGTGAACGGCGCTACCCTGTGGCACATTGCCGGCCGCGCACGCATGCCGCGGCCGGTATGGCTCATGCAACACGCATCATCAAGCAACCCTCGATCCAGGAGAAAACATCGATGGAACACGATCTCAAAGGCAAGGCAGTCGCGATCACCGGCGGATTCGGCCATCTGGGCGTCGCGACGGCCGCGTGGCTCGGCGAGCGCGGCGCACGCGTCGCGCTGATCGGCCGCGGCGCGGCCCCGGCGGCGCAGGCGCTGCCCGGCGTGCCGGCCGACGCGCTGCGCATCGGCGGCATCGATCTCGTCGATCCGCAGGCCGCCGTGCAGGCGCTCGATACCGTGCAGCGCGAATTCGGCCGGGTCGACGCGCTGCTGAACATCGCGGGCGCGTTCGTGTGGCAGACGATCGCCGACGGCGACGCCGCCACGTGGGACCGCATGTACGAGCTGAACGTGAAGACCGCGCTGAACGCATCGAAGGCCGCGCTGCCGCACCTGCTGGCGAACCCGGCCGGGCGCATCGTCAACATCGGCGCGGGCGCGGCGTTCAAGGCCGGCACGGGGATGGGCGCGTACGCGGCCGCGAAGGCCGGCGTCGCGCGGCTCACCGAGGCGCTGGCGGCCGAACTGCTCGACCGCGGCGTGACGGTGAACGCAATCCTGCCGAGCATCATCGATACGCCGCCGAACCGCGCGGACATGCCGGACGCGGATTTCACGCGTTGGGTGAAGCCGGAGCAGATCGCGGCGACGATCGGCTTCCTGCTGTCGGCCGATGCGCAGGCGATCACCGGCGCGTCGATTCCGGTGATCGGCCGCGTGGCGTAGCGCGGCGGGGGCAAGGGCAGGGGGCTCGCGCGGCGGCCGGCCGTGCGTACAATGTCGCACCGGATTGCGCGAGACCAGCCTGAGACCATGCATCAGCCCAATATCCTGATCGTCGAAGATGAAATGGCGATCGCGGACACGATCATCTATGCCCTCGGCACCGACGGCATGCAGACCGTCCACTGCACGCTCGGGCAGGCGGCGCTCGACCACCTGCGCGACACGCGCTTCGACCTCGTGGTGCTCGACGTCGGCCTGCCGGATCTCAGCGGCTTCGAGGTGTGCCGGCGGCTGCGCACGTTCTCCGACGTGCCGGTGATCTTCCTCACCGCGCGGCACGATGAAATCGACCGGATCGTCGGGCTCGAGATCGGCGCCGACGATTACGTGGTCAAGCCGTTTTCGCCGCGCGAACTGGCGGCGCGGGTGCGCGTGATCCTGCGGCGCTTCTACCGGACGGCCGCGCCCGAAGCGGCACCCGCGCCCATGCCGGCTGCGACCATCGCACCGGGTTTCACACTCGACACCGACGGCGCCCGCGTATCGTGGCTCGGCCACGCACTGGACCTCACGCGCTACGAATTCGGGCTGCTGGCGCTGCTGGTCCGGCATCCGGGGCGCATCTATTCGCGCGAGCAATTGATGGACCTCGTGTGGCACGAGGCATTCGATTCGGCCGACCGCACGGTCGACACGCACATCAAGACGTTGCGCGCGAAGCTGCGCGCGATCGACCCCGAGCGCGACCCGATCCGCACGCATCGCGGGATGGGTTATTCGCTGCAACCGTAACGACCGGCACCGCCCATGCATATCGGCCTGCGCATCTTCTTCGGCTTTTTCCTGATCGTCGGCCTGGCCGCGCTGATCACGCTGCGCGTGTTCGTGCAGGAGGTGAAGCCGGGCGTGCGCGAGGCGATGGAGGACACGCTCGTCGATACCGCGCAAGTGCTCGCGACGCTCGCCGCCGACGACATGGCAAACGGCCACATCGCCGACGGTGCGTTCGCGCGGCAGCTCTCGAAACTGCACGAAAGCCCGGTCAGCGCGAACGTATGGGGCGTGCAAAAGACCGCGCTCGGCTACCGCCTCTACATCACCGATGCGCACGGGATCGTGCGCTACGACTCGTCCGGCCGCGCGGTCGGGCAGGACTATTCGCGCTGGAACGACGTGTACCGGACGCTGCGCGGCGAATATGGCGCGCGCAGCACGCGCAGCGATCCGAACGACGACAGCAGCACCGTGATGCACGTGGCGGCGCCGATCCGGCACGGCAACCAGATCATCGGCGTGCTGACGATCGCGAAGCCGAACCAGACGGTCGCGCCGTTCATCGCGCGCAGCCAGCGCAAGATCATGCTGTACGGCGCGCTGCTGATGGGCGGCGCGATCCTGATCGGTGTGGCCTGCACGTGGTGGCTGGTGGTCGGGCTGCGGCGCCTGCAGCGCTATGCGCGCGCGATCGCGGCAGGCGAGCGGGCCGACATGCCGCTGCAGGGCGCGAGCGAGCTGGCCGAGCTCGGGCGCGCGGTGGAAAGCATGCATCAGCGGCTGGAGGACCGGCAATACGTCGAGACCTACATCCATACGCTCACGCACGAGATGAAGAGCCCGCTGGCGGCGATCAGCGGCGCGGCCGAACTGCTTCAGGAAGACATGCCGGTGGCGAACCGGCGGCGCTTCACCGAGAACATCCGCCGCCAGGCCGGCCGCCTCGAACAGATGATCCGCAAGCTGCTCGCGCTCGCGGAAGTCGAGCAGAAACAGCGCCTGTCGGTGCGTGAACCGGTCGCGCTGCGGCCGGTGCTCGAACAGCTCGTCGACGATATCGAGCCGCGCGCGCGGCAGCGCGGCGTGAACCTCGCGATCGACGCGCATGACGAGGCCGATCCGGCGATCGTCGAAGGCGATCCGTTCCTGCTGCGCCAGGCGCTCGGCAACCTGCTCGACAACGCGCTGGATTTCGCGCCGCGGGGCAGCACGATCCGCATCGCGCTCGAACGGCAGCCGGCGGGCAGGGCGCAGGTCGCGGTCGTGCGCGTGGCCGACGACGGCCCCGGCGTGCCCGACTACGCACTGGCGCGCGTGTTCGAGCGCTTCTATTCGCTGCCGCGTCCCGACGGCCAGGATCGCAGCACGGGCCTCGGGCTGTGTTTCGTCCGCGAGGTCGCGATGCTGCACCGCGGCCAGGTCGCGCTCGCGAACCGCGACGAAGGCGGCGCGTGCGCGACGCTCACGTTGCCGTCGGCGGGCTGACCACACTTCACGTTCGCCCCACATTCGCTTCACACCGGCTTCAATCGCCCTTCACCGGGGCCGCTCATGCTGACCGTACCCTTTTACTCCGGTACTTGTCGGCCATGAATCGAGTCCTGTTGTTCAAATTCGCGATCACCGCGTTTCTCGCGCTGTTGATCCTGATCCCGCTGCACATGGTGCAAAGCATCGTGCAGGAACGCTCCGCGTATCGGATGGACGCGCTGCAGAGCATCTGGTCGAGCTATGCGGGGCCGCAGACGGTGGCGGGCCCCGTGCTCGTCGTGCGCTACACGGAAGTCACGCGCGTGCGCGACGATTCGCCGGCCGGCGGCGCGGCGAAGACGAGCCTCAGAAGCGAGACGAAGCGCCTGCTCGTGTTTCCGAAGACGCTGAACGTCGACGGCACGCTGACGACCAGCGTCCGCTATCGCGGCATCCACAAGGCGCTGGTGTACGAACTGGCGAGCCGGATGACCGGCACGCTGCCGTTGCCGGACCTGAAGAAGTTGCCGCAGGCGGACGGCCACGTGAGCTTCAAGGTCGACGATGTCTATGTGTCGATCGGCATCGGCGACATCCGCGGGCTGACCGCGCAGCCCGACCTGCGCATCGGCGGCACGCGCTTCGATGTCGAGCAGGGCACGCGGCTGGACAGCCTGCGCCAGGGCGTGCACGCGAACGTCGATCTCGCCGCGCTGGCGGACGCAAGCGCGGGGGCGGCCGTGCCGTTCAGCATCGACCTGCCGCTGCGCGGTGCGGATTCCGTGGCGTTCGCGCCGGTGGGCGACCAGAACGATTTCTCGCTGAAATCGACATGGCCGCATCCGAGTTTCGACGGCGCGTTCCTGCCGAACAACCGCACGGTCGATGCGCGCGGCTTCACCGGCAACTGGCGCGTGACGTCGTTCAACACGAAGGCGCGTGAACAGATCATCTCGGGCAACGGGGAAGGTGCGATCGAAATGGCGTCGGTGTCGGTGATCGAGCCCGTGAACGTCTATCTGCAGGCCGAACGTGCGACGAAGTACGGCGCGCTGTTCGTGATGCTCACGTTTGCAAGCTTCTTCATGTACGAGCTCGTGAAGCGGCTGCGCATTCACCCGATCCAGTACACGCTGGTCGGCCTGTCGCTCGCGCTGTTCTTCCTGTTGCTGCTGAGCCTGTCCGAACACATCAAGTTCGCGTATGCGTATCTCGCGGCGAGCGGCGCCTGCATCGGGTTGCTTGCCTTCTACCTGTCGTTCGTGCTGCACAGCGTGAAGCGCGGGGCGGTGTTCGCGGCGCTGCTCGCGGTGCTTTACGCGGCGCTCTACGGGCTGCTGCTGTCGGAAGACAACGCGCTGATGCTCGGTTCGCTGCTGCTGTTCGCGATCCTCGCCGGCATCATGACGCTCACGCGCCGCGTCGACTGGTATTCGCTCGGCGCCGCGTGGCAGCCGCTGGCCGACAAGGCGGGTGCGGGTGCCGCGAAGCCGGGCGCGCAGGCGAAGTAGGCACGCGGGTTGCGGGCAGGCGCGCCGGTCGGGAAGCTCCGGCCGGCGCGTCACACTGCGAATCGTCACGTCGCCGCTTCACGCGCGCGATGCAGGCCGCCGAAAACGCGCCAGCGGAATCTCGGCAACAGCGGCGATCTCGATCAGCAGATCGGGATGATAGAGGCGCTCGACCTGGACGGTCGTCGTTACGGGATAGGGCTCGGCGAAGTACGTCTTGCGGATGTCGCCTGCCTGCATGAAGGCATCGATGTCGGTCGCGTAGTGAACGAGCGAGATCACGTCCTGCATCTGTCCGCCAAACGTAGCGAGCACTGCGCGGATGTTGTCGAGCGTCTGGCGCACCTGTGTGCGCATGTCGCCGTGGCCGACCACCTGGCCGTCGCGGTCGAGCGACACTTGCCCCTTCAGATGCACGATCCGGCCGTCGCCCTGGATCACGGCTATCGAGAACGCGCCGAACGGCGCCCAGACTTCCGGCGGATTCACTGCTTCAGCCATGACGCAGCTCCAGTGGGTCGATGACGAGGATGCGGCGGAAGGGGCGGCGGGAGGCATCGACAGCGTCGCCGGGTTCGCGGACAATCGCGCCATTATGGATCAACGCCCGGCGAAGGGTGACCGACGCCACGGCGGCAACGACGACACCCCATGGACGATATCCGGATCATCCGGGATCTCGCAGAAATCGAGGACACCGCCTATATCGAACTCATGGGCGGGCCGTATGCGCGCAAATGCTGGAACGAGGGATCGCTGTTTTTCAGGGAGGAAGTCTTCGGCCTGCTCGAAGCGGCGATCGCGCAACAGATCCCGGACTACGATCATTACGCGTTCAACGGCATCGGTATGCCGGACTGGCTGCGGATCGTGGACGAGCTGGACGACACGCGCAGAATGCTGGGCGACGCCGCGCAGCGCATGACGGCACTCGAGCGGCTCGACTTCGTGTTCCGCGATTCGCGGCAGGCTTTCGTCGACCGTCTGGACGCGAGCTGCGCCGCGCTTGCGGAGGTGATCGCCGAAATCGATGCATGGACACGCGAGGTCCGGATTCGCCACGATCAGGTGACGATCTTGGGGATATGACGCCGTGTGGCATGGCCCGCGCGGCACGCATATCGGGCGGCATCCGCTTATACTGAACGCGTCTTTTCATTCGATTTTCGCCGTGCCCAACACTGCCTCTCCGGATCCGTCCGTCGACGATCCCCGTCCGACCCCGCCCATCCAGCCCGAACTCGAAGACTGCTGCAACAGCGGTTGCTCGCCGTGCGTCTTCGATCTCTACGACGAAGCCCTCGCGCGCTATCGCGTCGAGCTGGCCGAATGGGAAGCGCGCCAGGCGCAACGCAAGCATCACGCGTGATGCCGGATGCCGGCGAGCGGCCGCACGTGCATCGGCACCGCTTCCGCGTCGGACCCTGCCGTCGCTGCGATTCCCGTCCCGCTTACGTGCCTGCATGCAGCCGCCGATGCAGCGGCCCGAGCATCGCCGATAGCGCGATGCACACGAGCAGCACGGCCGTCAGCGAGAACATCGACGTCCTGAATCCCTGCACGTAATCGAGTGCAGCCGGATGCGCGCCGAGCCGGGCGAAGAACACGCCGCCGAGCGTGGCCGCGCCGACGGCCGCGCCGATCTGCAGCATCGCGGTGACCATGCCGGAGGCGACGCCTGCGCGCGCCGTGTCGACTTCCGCGAGCACGATCCGCACGACCGACGGCAGCACGAGGCCCTGGCCGATCCCGATCGCTGCAATCCCGACGTAGAAGCCGGGGCCCGGCGCGGCTGCACCGGCCAGCGCGGCGGCTGCCGCGACGCCGGCCGCGAGCATCGCGAAACCGAGCGTGAGCACGCGATAGCCGCCGAACCGGCCCACGAGTCGCGGCATCAGCAGCGGGCTCGACAGGAAACCGAGCCCGAGCGGCAGGATCGCGAGCCCAGACGCGAGCGGCGACCAGTTCAGGCAGCCCTGCAGGTAGATCCCGTAGCTCAGGAAGAACGCGCTCAGCGTGTAGAACAGGAACGCCAGTACGAGCCCGAGCGCGACGACGGGGTTGCGGAACAGGCGCACGTCGAGCAGCGGATCATGGCCGCCCGCGAGGCGGCGCGCCTCGACCGCCAGCAGCGCGCCGAGCATCGGCAGCGCGCCGACGAGGCACGCGACCATCCACAGCGGCCAGCCGGCCTCGCGCCCGTGCGTGAGCGGGTACACGAGCATCAGCAGGAACAGCGACAGCAGCACCATGCCCGGCACGTCGATGCGCTGGCCTCTCGGGGGGCGGCTTTCCGGGATGAAGCGCCAGCTGCCGATCAGCGCCAGGATGCCGATCGGCAGGTTGACGAGGAAGATCGCGCGCCAGCCGAGCCCGAACGGATGCAGGCTGATCAACGCGCCGCCGCCGAGCTGGCCGATCACGGCCGCGAGGCCGAACACGAAACCGTAGAAGCCCATCACGCGCACCTGCTCCTGCGGGCTGAACACGCTGCGGATCGTCGCGAGCACCTGCGGCGCGAGGATCGCGGCGAACAGGCCCTGCAGCACGCGGCCGCCGACCAGCACCGCGCCGCTGCTGGCAAGCCCGCACAGCGTCGACGCGACGACGAAGCCGGCCATCCCGATCATGAACATCCGCTTGCGGCCGTACAGGTCGCCGAGCCGGCCGCCGGTGATCTGCACGACCGCGTTCGCGCACGCGTATGCGGACACGACCAGCTGCAACTCGGCCGGGCGCGCGCCGATGCCGTCGCGGATGGCCGGCAGCGCGAGATTCACAATGAAGTAGTCGAGCGGCGGCAAAATCGCGCCAACCAGCAGGACCACCAGCGCCCAGCCGTGGTGGCTGCGCGGCGTCGCCGCGGCGGCCGTGCCGGCCGGCACGCAGGGGGCAAGGGTGTCGTTCGTCATGGAAGCAGGTCCGAAAGAATGAGTGCCACATTCACGCCGGACGCGACACGGGGCGCACCGGTTCGGCCATGGACGGGCGATTGACCCCCATTCTGGGTGGTGGCAATGAATCGGAAAAGCGGGAATTGGTGGTAGCATCCATCGGGTTACTCGATGGATGGGGATTGGCGATGCGCGGTTTCGACCTGGATCAGTTGCGTACTTTCGCGGCGGTCGCGGATGCCGGCAGCCTGACGGCCGCCGCGCCGCTGCTGCACCTGTCGCAGTCGACGGTCAGCGAGCAGGTGCGCAAGCTCGAATCGCGCGCCGGCGTGCCGCTGTTCGTGCGCAGCAAGCGCGGGGTCGAGCCGACCCCGGCCGGCTCGCGGCTGCTGCAGCACGCGCGGCGCATCGTCGCGCTGAACGAGGCCGCGTTCGACGAAGTGCGCGGCCAGGCGATCAAGGGCGAGCTGCGCGTCGCGATCACCGATTACTACCGGACCAACGAAGTCGCGGGCCTGCTCGCGCGGCTGCGGGAGTGCTACCCGCAACTGAGCCTGCACGTCAGCGCGATGAAGAGCGCGGATATCGAAACGGCGCATGCGCGCGGGCAGGTCGATCTCGGCGTGGTGATGAACCTGTCGAGCGGGCCGTTCCGGCCGGCGTCGGCCGATACGCGCTGGGTGCTGCGGCGCGAGCCGCTGTCGTGGGTCGCATCGCCCGCGCTCGCCGAGCAGTTGCCCGAGCCGCTGCCGCTCGTGCTGCTGCCGGACGACTGCATGATGCATCAGGTCGCGGTGCGCTCGCTCGACGAGCAGCACATGCCGTACCGGCTCGTGCACAGCGCGTCCGGGGTGGCGGGGCTGCAGTCGATGCTGGCGGCGGGGCTCGGGGTGGGCTGCCTGTGCGCGTCGGCGATCGGCGAGGGCATGATGCGGCTCGGCGCGAAATACCGGCTGCCGCCGCTGCCGGACGCGGTGTTTTCGCTGACGCCGCCGATGCCCGGCGAACGCGAAGCCGTCACGCAGGCGCGCGAGGTGCTGTCGCGGCAATTGCTGATGTAAAACCGGGCCGCACGACCTGCGGCGGCGCGTACCTGAGAGGCGCGCGAAGGAACATAAAAATGAACGACGAACTGCAACGCCAGATGGCTGCGAAGCTGCAGGATGCGCTGGAGCGCGTGGTCGATGAACGCTCGCTGATCCACTTCCTGCGCGTGCTCGGCCACGACTGGAACAAGGAGCGCCAGCTCGAGGCCGACGTGCCGCCGTCGCCGTACGCCCGCGCCGCGCTCGGCTGGGAAAACCACTCGATCGGCGAGTACCTGGACGCGATGGTCGACTGGGCCGAGGCGTCGGAGGAAGGGCTGCGTTTCTACGACGTGCCCGACAATCCGTGGCGGCGCATGGCGGACATCCTGTTCGCCGGGAAAATCTACGAATAGCGCCAGGCGGGCGCTTCGTTCACTTCGTTCGTGACCGTCGCCGCGAACCGTCTATTCGACGATTTCGCCGCTCACATACGCACGCAGCCCGTCGGCCAGCGCGTCGAACACCGCGCGGCAGCGCGGGCTCGACCGCAGGTCCTCGTGCATCACGACCCAGGTTTCCAGCGGCACCGCGAGCTTGTCCGGCAGCACGCGCACGAGCCGCGCGTCGCGTTTCGCGAGCCCGCTCTGGCAGAAGCCGATCCCGTAGCCGGCGCGGATCATCGCCAGCTGTGCGAGGTTGCTGTCGGTGCGCAGCGAGAACGCATCGCGCTTCCACAGCGGCATGCTGCGGCCCATCGAGCGGATGAACGGCGTGACCGTATCGAAGCCGATCAGCGCGTGATGCGCGAGTTCGTCGGTCGTCTCGGGTACCCCGTTGTGCGCCAGGTAGTCGTCGCGTGCATACAGCCCGACATCGACCGCGCCGATGCGCCGTGCAACGAGCGCTTCCTGCGTGGGCGGCGCCATCCGGACCGCGATGTCGGCCTCGCGCTTGAGCACGTCCTGGAGGCGGTCGGTCGGCACCAGTTCGATGACGAGCCCCGGATGGTTGCGCCGCAATTGCGCGAGCATCGGCGGCAGCACTTCGACGGCGATCACGTCGCTGGCCGAGATCCGCACGATGCCGCGCACGCCGGCGCCGTGGCTTGCCGCCGCGCGCTCGAACGCGGCCGCCGCGCTGCGCAGCGCCTCCGCATGGCCGCGCAGCGCGAGCGCCGCCTCGGTCGGCAGCAGGCCGGACGGCGAGCGCGTGAACAGCGTCTGGCCGAACGCGGCCTCCAGCGCCGCGACGTGGCGGCCGGCCGTCGGCTGCGTGATGCCGAGGGCGCGCGCCGCGCCCGACAGCGAGCCTTCCGTCAGCACGGCGAGAAAGGTGCGGTAGCGTTCCCAGTTCAGATCGGTGGTCATACATAAATGTATAGCTGATCCGTCAGGTTCGGCAATTCCTTGATACCCGAAGCCACGCCAGAATGCGTGTCATCACGGACGTTCATTCAAGGAGAGCGGCAATGACGACCCACGCAGGCGGGACGCAACGACAGGCACTCGTGCTCGGCGCGAGCGGCGGGATTGGCGGGGAAGTCGCGCGGCAGTTGCGCGATGCGGGCTGGCAGGTGCGCGCGCTGAAGCGCGGGCTCGACGCCGAGGTCGTGGAGCGCGACGGCATCGCCTGGATGCGCGGCGACGCGATGGACCGCGACGCGGTCGTCCGGGCCGCGCGCGGCTGCAGCGTGATCGTGCACGCAGTGAATCCGCCGGGCTACCGGAACTGGGCCGGGCAGGTGCTGCCGATGATCGACAACACGATCGCGGCAGCGAAGGCGGAGCGGGCAACCATCGTGCTGCCGGGCACCGTCTACAACTACGGCGCCGATGCGTTTCCGGTGCTGGTCGAAGATGCGCCGCAGCATCCGTCGACGCGCAAGGGCGCGATCCGCGTCGAGCTGGAGCGCCGGTTGCAGGATGCGGCCGGGCAGGGCGTCCGCACGATCATCGTGCGGGCCGGCGATTTCTTCGGGCCGAAGCTCACCGGCAACAGCTGGTTTGCGGCGGGGTTGGTCAAGGCCGGGCAGCCGGTCGCGTCCATCAGCGTGCCGGGGCGGGACGGCATCGGGCACCAATGGTCGTATGTGCCGGACGCCGCGCGCGCGATGGTCGAGCTGATCGAGCGGCGCGACACGCTGGAACCGTTCGCGCGCTTTCATCTCGGCGGGCATTGGGATGCGGACGGCACGCAGATGGCGGAGGCCGTGCGCCGCGTCGCGCAGCGGCACGGGCTGCGGCCGACGGTGCGCAAGTTCCCGTGGTGGTTCGTGTGGGCCGCGGCGCCGTTCGTCACGACGCTGCGCGAGCTGCTCGAGATGCGCTACCTGTGGCGCGAGCCGATCCGGCTCGACAACACGCGGGTGACCGCGGTGCTCGGCCGCGAGCCGGTGACGCCGCTCGACGCGGCGGTGGAAGCGACGCTGGCGGGGCTCGGATGTCTCAAGTGAGCAACGGCGGTCGCGAACGCAAGTGCGTTCTGATATGATCCGCGCTCCCTTCCTCGACGCTGCTGCAGGAAGGTACCCACGACCGCCGCAAGGCCGGAGGTCGCGTCGTACCTTTTTCATTTCCAGCAGCGATGTCTACTCTTCCTCGCTTAAAGAAGGCCTTGCAACGGCAAGGCATCCATGTCGACTATCACGCCGGCATCTATCACCTGCGCAATGAACTGACGCAGGCGTCCGTCCTGTTGCCCGATTCGCTCCCGCTCGAGGAGAAGGCCGTTCAGCAGTTGCTCGCGTTCGCGGCCGTCCGTTCGCCGGATGGCCATCAGGGCGTGTGCAAGGCGTGCGCGACGCCCGATTTTCATCCGGGCGGGGTCGCGCCGGTCGGCTCGATCGTCGCGACCGACGACGCGTTCGTGATTCCCGCCGCGATCGGCACCGATATCAATTGCGGGATGCGTCTCGTCACCACGGGCCTCAAGCGGTCGGCGCTCGCGCCGTTCGAGACGGCGCTCGTCGAGCGGCTGACGCGCGCGATTCTCGCGGATCGGCGCGACGTGCCGGTCGCCAGTGACGCATTCCGCGCGCTGTTCGATGCCGGCCCGGCGGCATTCGTCGATCGTGTCGCGCCGCAGGGACTCTGGCAGCACGTCGACCGCGACCGGCTCATCGACGAACTGTCGTCGTGCATCGGCCTCGACGGGTTCGGCGGCAGCGCGAAATATGCGCCGGATGCACACGTCGGGTCGCGGGAGGTATTTCGCGATCCCTGCCTCGGTACGCCCGGGTCGGGCAATCATTTCGTCGAACTCCAGGTGGTCGATGCCGTGTTCGATCGGCATGCGGCCTACCGTGCGGGACTCGCGAAGGACGATGTCGTCGTGATGATCCACAGCGGTTCGCGCGATGTCGGTTTCTATGTCGGGCGGCGCTGGATGGACCGGGCGCGCGCGGCGTGGCCGGCGGGCGTCAGGCATCCGGAAAGCGGCCTGTACGGCCTGTCCGGCGAACTGGCGCGCGAATACCTCGTCGCGATGGGCACGGCCGCGCGCTATGCGTGGCTCAACCGTGTCGTGCTGGCCGAGATGGTGCGCAAGGAGCTGGCGGAACTCACCGGCGAGACCCGTTCGGCACTCGTGGTCGACGTGCCGCACAACGTCGTGCTGCGCGAAAACGGGATGAACATTCATCGCAAGGGGGCGACACCCGCCCGCGACGGCGATCTCGCGCTGATTCCCGGATCGATGGGCGATGCGTCGTTTCTCGCGACCGGGCTCGGTCATCCCGACTGGCTGTGGTCATGCAGCCACGGTGCCGGCCGCAGCGTGCGCCGGCAAGCGGTGCGGCGCATGCGCACGGAGCAGGCGCCGGGCACGTGGCGCTGCGTCACGTTGCGCGACGAGCGCCGCATCGAGGAGGCGCCGGAAGCCTACAAGCCGATCGGGCCCGTGATCGATGCGCAGGAGCAGGCCGGCCTCATTCGCAGCGCGGTCCGGCTGAAGCCGTGGATCACGTTCAAGGCGTGACGGGCGGCGGCGTGCTCCTTGGCCGCCGTCGTTGCTCGCGCCAGGGCCGGCGACACGTCGTCCGCCTTCCCGTGCCTCGGGCTATGCCCGGGCACGGGAAGGCGTCATCGCCAACCGAAGCACGCGCGGCACAACAATTTTCCACATACCCGGGCGCGTCCGATGCGCATCATGTCGGCTCAGGTCGATCAGGCGAAAACGGGGGCGCGATGTTGCATTTCGGGTGGAAAGTGTCGGTTGCGGGGGCAATCATGTTCGCATTGAGCGGGTGCACCGACCTGGCCGGGGTGCTGTATTGCAACAACTCGCAGTTCAACTTTCCGGACTATCACTGCTTTCAGCCGTAATAGCAGCGGCTGGCGCGGCGACGAAACGCTGTCGCGCCCGTGTGCCGCGCAATTGCTCATTGCCCGTTACGCGACAACCGGCAACACCTCCACCGCATAGCGGTGCCGAAGGCTGCGCCCGAGCACCGGATCGTGCAGCTCCATCTCGAACGCATCGCCGTCGCCCATCGCCGCGATCGCGCCATGCACGGCGACCGTGCCGCCATACATCGCGCTGCGCGCGGGCATCGTGCGGCGGTCGTCGAAGCGTTGCCACAGCACCTCGGGTGCAAGCAGGCCGCTGACCGCGCCGTGCTGGTACGCAATCCGCTCGCCATCGCTCGAGATCAGCCACGAACGCATTTCGATCGCATCCCAGTGATCCGCGACTTCCGCGTAAAGCCACGCATCGCGGCCGAGCGGTTTCGCGCACACCTGCTTCGACACCGCGACGCCGTAGGCTTCGACTTCACGATCCGTATGATCGGAGCCGACGGTCACGAGCGTGCCGGCCGGGCTGTCGACCAGCACGCATTCGATCTCGCCGCCCGAGCGTGCGCCGAGCACGCCGATCGCGGGCGCTTGCGTGAGCAATGCGGCCGACACGCGATAAAAGCAGGGCGTGGTCGACGGCGGCGCGACGCCGAGCGCCGCGAGTTCGTCGATATGCGCCTGGATCGCGGCCGGATCGCGGCCGGCCCAGCCGGCGATCACGACGCGCTCGATCTCGACGTCGACGGTGGCCGGCGCGCGTTGCCGGGAAATCACGTTGAACGACAGGATTGGCATGCGGGTATCCGTTTGAAGGGCGAAGGAATGAATCGGCTGGCGGCGACGTTCAATCCGCGAGCGGCTTGTGCGCGGTTTCGCGCGCGACGAGGAGCGCGATCGACGTGACGACGAGCGCGGCGGCGACATACAGCGACACGGCCGTCGTCGTGCCCGTCTGCCGGAACAGCGCGGCGATCACGAGCGGCGCGAAGCCGCCGCCGACGATGCCGGCGAGCGTGTAGGCGAGCGACGAGCCCGCATAGCGCACGCGGGTCGGGAACTGTTCGGTCACGAACGCGCCCTGCGGGCCGTACATCACCGCGTGGATCACGAGGCCGATCGCGACGGCCGCGACGATCGCGCCGGGGCGCGCCGAATCGAGCAGCGTGAAGAACACGAACGCCCACACGATGCCGGCGAGCGCGCCGGCGAGATACACGGGCCGGCGGCCGAAGCGGTCCGACAGCGCGCCGAAGAACGGCACCGCGAGCGCGTTGCAGGCCGTGCCGATCATCACGGCCGTCAAAGCGACGGGGCGCGACAGGTGCAGCACGGTCGTCACGTAGGTGAGCGTGAACACGACGATCAGTGCATACAGCACGTCCGAGCCGATTCGCGATCCGCCCGCGATCAGCAGGCGCTTCCAGTGGTACTTCAGCACGTCGGCGACGGGCACCTCGGCGGTCGCATGCGATTCGGCGAGCTGCTCGAACTGCGGCGTTTCGTCGACGCCGCGCCGCAGCCAGAAGCCGAACACGACGAGCAGCGCGCTGGCCGCGAACGGCACGCGCCAGCCCCACGACAGGAAATCGCCGGATGTGGTCGACAGCGTCACGAGCGCGATGCAGCCGGTGCCGAGCAGCGTGCCGAACGACGGGCCGATCTGCGTCCACGATGCGGACAGCCCGCGCCGCTTCTGGTCGCCGTGCTCGACCGACAGCAGCACCGCGCCGGCCCATTCGCCGCCGAGCGCGACGCCCTGCACGAAGCGCAGCGCGACGAGCAGGATCGGGCTCAGGATGCCGGCCTGCGCATAGGTCGGCAGCGCGCCCATCAACGCGGTCGTCACACCCATCAGCACCAGTGTGAGCATCAGCACCGCGCGGCGGCCGATGCGGTCGCCGAGATTGCCGAACACGAAGCCGCCGAGCGGGCGCGACACGTAGCCGACCGCATAGGTCGAGAACGCGAGGATCGTGCCGGCCAGCGGATCGACCGACGGAAAGAACAGGTGGTTGAAGACGAGCGCGGCGAGCGTGTTGTAGATCGTGAAGTCGTACCACTCGAGCGACGTGCCGATCATGCTCGCGGTCGCGAGTCGGCTGTTGCGGACGCGGCGGGGCGCATGGGCGGCGGGCTGGGCGAGAGTGCTCATGGTGTCGGGCATGTCGTGTCGGGGAACGGGATGAAACGCCGGGCCGATGCGTGGGTGTGCATCGCGCATGCGGCGTGGTCGGTGTGGGCGATCAGGCCGAAAATGCGGCGACGGCGGGCTCGGTTTCGACGTCGCCGCGCGTGACATGCAGCGGCGCGGCGGCGCGCCACAGCAGCTCGAAGGTGCGCACGTCGTCGTGCCCGGCGAGCGATGCGGCCACGCGTCGCGTTGCGGCCGCATCGCTGCCTTCGATCAGCACGAGCGCATCGGCATCCGGGCGGGCGGCCGCATCGGCGCCGATCGGCGCGGACAGCTCGGGCTCGGTGCAAAAGAGCCGCGCGGCGTGGATGCCCGGTTCGTGCAGCACGTCATCGAAGCGCTCGCGCAGGTGCGGCACGTCGATGCGATCCGGCGGCAGCACGAACAGCGCGAGATGCGCGCCTTCGCCGTCGCCGGCCTCGATCGTCAGTTCTCCGACGCGTCGCTGCGTGCCCGTCATGCGCTCGAAGTTCGCGAGCGACCATGCGGTCTGCTGCGTGAACGCACGCCGGTACGCATCGCCATGAAATACGTCGAGCGCGTCCGTCACGTACAGCGCGAGGTACTGGCGCGGGCCGCGATCGGTCGCACGAAAGCGCCGCGCATGCGTGAAGCCGGGAATCGCGACACGTTCCTGCATGTGCTCGCGGTCGTACCACGCGTTGAAATCGGCTTCGTGCGCGGGGTCGATATCAGTCCAGACGCAAAGCTGGCCGTGCGGAAGGGAAAGGCGGGTCATCGCGGGGTTCCTCGTGACGGGGGTGTGTCAGGAACCGCAGTTTCCCGAAGACGGGCCGCGCCCGTCCAACAAGAAAACAAATTCGCGGTGAACAGGTTTTCTTATGAGCGGCGCGGGCGGCGTTTCGCCGGGGGCGTGGCGGGCGGGGCGGATGGCGTCGTGCGTTTCACTTTTGCCGGTGCTTTCGCTTTGGCTTTTGTCGCGGGACGGGCGGGTGTTTTGTCCACGCTGTCGGGCGCGGCCGTCTTTGCGTGATGCGCGGCGGCCGACATCGCGCGCGCAACTTCGCTGGCGAGTTCCGCGATGCGCGCGGCCACCGGCAGGCCCTGGCTGCGGTATGTCGCGACAAGCGGCAGCGCGGGGAATTCGGGTTCGACGTCGAGCAGTTCGAGCGCGCCTTCGTGGAGTTCGCGCCCGATGATCGCGGGCGGCAGCGCGGCCACGCCAAAGCCGTCGGCGACGAGGCGGATCATCGCGGCGACCGATGTGATGCAGTTGATGCTGGCCGGCCGCTCGACGGCCGCGAACAGGCGCTCGATCGTCGCGTGCGGCCCCGAGTGGCGCGAGAAGCTGATGATCGGGAATTCGGCCAGGCGCGCAACGTCGAGCGGCTGGCCGCCGAGCCCGAGGCGCGGGCTGGCCGCCCAGCGCACCGGGAATTCGCACAGCGGCAGGTTCGTGAAATCGGGGCCGGGCACCGGGTCGGTCTGCAGGATCAGGTCGACGCCGTCGGTGCTGAGCAGGCGGATCAGGTGCAACGTCGTGTCGCTGGTGATCTCGACGTCGAGGCGCGGATAGCGCTCGCGCAGTTGCGCCATCAGCGCGGGGAACCAGCTGTGCACGATCGATTCGATCACGCCGATCCGGATCAGGCCCGCGTCGCTCGCCGCATCGATGTCGCGGCGCATTTCGCCGTCGAGCCGCACGATCCGCTCCGCGTACGCGAGCATGCGGCGCCCGGCGGGTGTGAGCGTGGCCGAACGCGTATTGCGGTCGAACAGGCGTACGTCGAACGCTTCCTCGAGCGACGCGATGCGGCTCGATACGGCGGCCTGCGTCGTGTGCAGTTTTTCGGCCGTGAGCCGGAAGTTTTCCAGCTTCGCGAGCCAGACGAAGGTTTCAAGAAACCGGATGTTCATCGACGTTCGAACCGTGAGGCGGTGCCGGGCGGGGCGGCGGGATCGGTCGATGGTAGCGGATTTTCGGGGGCGGGAAATAAGCGGGAGACGCGGTATGCGTGCGTGGGCAGGTGGTGGAGGATGGGACGACGTGCACGAAGCGCCGCCCGCGACGGGTGCGCCACACGAGCGGCGCACCCGCACGCATCAGAGCTTGTCGAACGCGAGCGTCGGCACGTCGACGACCATCGCGCCGCCGTCGGCGACGAGCGTCGCGCCGGTCACGAACGACGCGTCCGGCGACGCGAGGAACGCGCACACGGCTGCGATCTCGTCCGGGTCGGCCGCGCGCCGCAGCGGCACGTCGGCGCTGACGCGTGCATACGCGCCGTCGAGCGTGTCACCGTGCGCCGACATCAGCGGTTCCATCTCCGCGTCGGCCATCGGCGTGCGGACCCAGCCGGGGCACACCGCATTCGCCCGCACGCCATGCGGCCCGTAGTCACGTGCGAGCGACCGGGCGAGCCCGAGCAGTGCGTGCTTGCCGACCGTGTAGCCGCACACGCCGGGCCCGGCCGCGAGCGCGGCGATCGACGCGACCAGCACGATGCTGCCGCGCTGCGCGATCAGGTCGGGCAGGCACGCGCGTGCACTGACGAACGCGGTATCGAGGTTCGCGTGCATCGCGTCGCGCCACTGCGCGTCGTCGGTTTCGTCCGCGCGGCCGAGCCCGTGGCCGCCCGCGCACGCGACGAGTGCGTCGACGCGGCCGAAGCGTTCGGCGACCTGCGGCAGGAAGCCGGCCCAGTCGGCGGTGCTCGCGGCATCGCCGGCCAGCGTGAGGCCGCCCGTTTCGGCGGCCAGCGCGTCGAGCGGCGCCTGGCGCCGCCCGATCAGCACGACGCGGTCGCCGCGGCGGGCGAAGCGGCGCGCGCATGCGGCGCCGATACCGGTGCCCGCGCCGGTAATCGCGATCGTGCGGGGTGGCGGGTGGGTCATGTCGTGCTCCGGAGAGGTGTCGTTTCCGGTCACTTTAGGCGGCGCCGGCGAGCGCCGCTATCAGCCGAAAGGATGAACGCGGACGGCATCCGGGCGGCCGGCGCGGTCGCGGGCCATTTTGCAAAGGCTGACGATGTCCGGCGCCGAATCGCTCTATCCTCCACATTTTTGCGATAAGTCACGAAAGCCCGGCAGAATAGCGCGGGCGGGCCGCGCATCGACGCGCGGCGCATCGGCCGGCCGATCCCGTCGTGCGAGCGGAGCGGCAGGCCGGCGATCCCGGCATGAGCGCGCACCCCACGTGCGCGCGGTATCGGCCGAGGCGCGTACCACGACAACTTATCGCCCGGCGCGCACTCGCGTGCCGGACCATCGACAAGAACAGGGAGGGCCGGCTATGAGGCTGGACGACGAAAGGGAAAGCACGAACGTCGAGGATCGCCGCGGCGCCGGCGGGTTCGGCGGCGGGCGTGGCGCGACGATCGGCATCGGCACGATCGTGGTCGCGTTCGCCGCGTCGTATTTCTTCGGGATCGACCCGCGCGTGATACTCGAAGGCGCCTCGGCGCTGCAGGGCCGCCAGCAACAGGCGCAGCCCGCGCCCGCGCAGCGGCAGGGCGAGCCGGCGAACGACACGGGCGCGGTGTTCACGCGCAAGGTGCTCGGCAATATCGAGCGCACGTGGACGGGCGTGTTCAATACCCAGCTGCACGCGCAGTACCAGCCGCCGACGCTCGTGATGTTCAAGAACTCGACGCCGACCGCATGCGGCACGGGCCAGACCGCGATGGGGCCGTTCTATTGCCCGGGCGACCGCAAGGTGTACATCGATCTCGGTTTCTACGACGAACTGCGCCAGCGTTTCGGCGCGGGCGGCGATTTCGCGCAGGCTTACGTGATCGCGCACGAAGTCGGCCACCACGTGCAGAACCTGCTCGGCATCTCCGACAAGGTCGACGCCGCGCGCCGGCGGGCGAGCCAGGCGCACTCGAATGCGCTGTCGGTGCGGATGGAACTGCAGGCAGACTGCTTTGCCGGCGTGTGGGCGAACAACGCGCAGCGCGCGAACCAGCGGCTGATGGAACCCGGCGATTTCGAGCAGGGGCTGAAGGCGGCGGCCGCGATCGGCGACGACCGGCTGCAGCAGCAAGGGCAGGGCTACGTCGTGCCGGAAAGCTTCACGCACGGCACCAGCGACCAGCGCGTGTACTGGCTGCGGCGCGGGATGGAGTCGGGAGAACTGAGCGCCTGCGACACGTTCGCCGCGAACGCACGCTGAAAGCGGCGCGCACCGTCGCGCGAGCGCTTCGTCCCGACCGGACCCGCGAGGCCGCCCGGGCCGGGACGATTTGCCGATTTGGGCTCACCGGCGCTTTTCGGCGCCGGTAGGCTGGCCCGAACTTCGATCTTCGTGACGTTCGCCTGCCAGCCGATTCCACCATGCCGACCTCATCCGTTCCCGCCGACCCGGCCGCCGCCGACTGGCCACGCGCGCTGCGCGCGTGCGTGGACGCGTTCGACGCGTTCGCGAGCCCGTCCGCGATCGTGTTCTACCGGCTCGACCAGAGCGGTGAGCCGGCCGATTTCGAGCTGTTCGGGATGCCGGAATCGATGCATCGCACCTATGTCGCGCGCTACCGGATGCTCGATCCGCTGCATCCGTCGCGCTGCGCGGCGGGCGAGCGCGCGGTCGTCACGCTTGCTTCCCAATTGCCTGACGAAAGGCGCGACGCGTCCGCGTACTGGACCCGCTTCCTGCGGCGGCACGACGTGGCCGACGTCGTCGAGATCTGGCTGCGCGACGCGGGCCGGACGGTCGGCGCGTTCTCGCTGCTGCGCTTCGGGTCGGGCGACACGCGCGGCGGCGTGGCCGGCAACAGCACGGCCGGGCGGTTCGCGCCCGGCGAGATCGATGCGCTCGCGCGGCTGCAGCCCGTGGCCGAAGCCGCGCTGAGCCCGCTGCTGCGCGCGCGGCGCGGGATCCACCGGATCGGCTGCGAGGAGCGGCTGACCTATCGCGAGGAGCAGATCGCGCGCCTCGTGCGCGACGGCCGCTCGAACAAGGAGATCGCGCGCGATCTCGCGCTGGGGCAGCCGACCGTCAAGACGCACCTGATGCGGATGTATCGCAAGCTCGGGGTGTCGAACCGCACGGAACTGGTTGGGGCGCTGTTCCTGTAATTCATCGGATAATTGCGGTCCGGACTTCGAACCTTCGCGATCGTCGATTCATGAAAACCAAAGCGCTGCTGGCCGTGCTGCTCGTCTTGCTGGGTGTTTCCACGGCCTCGACCGCCTTCGCGCAAGAAAGCGAGCCCGATCCTTGCCTCGTGCTGCAACCGACCCAGATTGCCCCGGACGACGTCGGCGAGGCCGGAGACTATCCCGGTGGCGGATGGCTCGGGCTGATTCCGGAAGGGCACCGCTGGACGCTCGCACCGGCACGCGTCCGGTTCGAACCGTCGCAGCCGAGCGGCGACATCGTCGACATCAAATCCGACCCGAGCAAAGCCGTGGCGCTGTTCCGCTGCAAGTTGCTCAGGCAGGGCAAGGTCGACGCGGCGAACCTGGCGTTCCCGAAAAACGGAAGGGCGATCGAGCCCGGTGCCAACCCGCTGCGCTTCGATTTCCACGGCCGCCGGTACGCACTGCGTCACACGGCATCCGGTGCAGTGATTGCCGAAGGTGATGGCAAGCGGTCGGTCCTGCATGATTTTGGCGGCGGCTCGCCGCCGTTCAGCGCATCGCTGATCTGGGCGGGCGACCTCGATCGCGACGGCCGACCGGACTTCCTGATGGAATTCGAAAGCGACCTCGGCGCCAGCTTCTGCCTGTTCACATCGGGGAGTGCGAAGGAAAACGGACTGGTCGGGAGCGCCGGCTGCATGTACGTCAGCGGCTGATCGGCATGGCGCGGCCGCCGCATACCCGTCGCAAGCCTGACGGGTCGAATCGTGCCGAACCCGTTGGCGGGTTGCGTCTACAGTTGCCCTGCTCGCTGGCTTCTGAGGTCGTGCAGTACCATGCGCGATCGTCATTTCAATAACAACCAGGGGCCGGGAATATGGATGTCGCGATCATTGCCGTTTCGATTGTGGTCATTGCCTTGAGCATTGCGCTGCCGATTTTTATCATCAGAACCGTGAGAAGCGGGACGTACGACTCGCTGTACTTCCTGATTCCGCTGGCACTCGGCATTTACTGGCTGGATTTCCAGGCGTACGACTTCCTTGCGTCGATGGGGCACGGCTTCAGAAACTAGCGTTGCAGTGACCGGGCATGGGGCCGGTCGAGCGCACCAGCCCGTCTGCCCGTGTGATACCGCGCCGGTTTCCGGCCTCGACGCGCGACCCGTCACCGCAGGGCCCGAACCCGCCCCCTCAGCGCCCATGCGCTGCCAATTTGCGCTCACCGGGCGCGAACCCTCGTCGATACAGTGGAACGACGCCCGCGTGCCCGTGCGCATGCGGTCCAGCCACGACAATCCTCGAGACGCCCATGAGCACCACGAATTTCGTCGCCGTCAGCGACACCGTGCGCACCTTCGTTGCGCGCGACTTCGGCCTCTTCATCGACGGTGAAATGCAACCCGCGCACGCGGCCGCGCGGCTCGACGTGTACGACCCCGCGAGGGGCGAGCGGCTTGCGACGGTCGCGGACGCCGACGCCCACGACGTCGACCGCGCGGTCGCCAGCGCGAAGCATGCATTCGACACCCGCGTGTGGAGCGGGCTGCGTCCGGCCGACCGCGAACGCATCCTGCTGAAACTCGCCGACCTGATCGAAGCCGACGCCGAAACGCTCGCGCAGCTCGAAACGCTGAACCAGGGCAAGTCGATCCACGTGTCGCGCGCGATCGAGGTCGGCGCGAGCGTCGAATACGTGCGCTACATGGCCGGCTGGGCGACCAAGATCACCGGCCAGACGCTCGACGTGTCGATCCCGTTCCCGCCCGGCGCGCGCTATACGGCCTATACGCGCAAGGAACCGGTCGGCGTGGTCGCCGCGATCGTGCCGTGGAATTTCCCGTTGATGATCGCGGTGTGGAAGCTGATTCCCGCGCTCGCGGCCGGCTGCACGATCGTGCTGAAGCCGTCGCCGGAAACGCCGCTCACCGCGCTGCGCCTGGCCGAGCTCGCACGCGAGGCCGGCGTGCCGCCCGGCGTGTTCAACGTCGTCACCGGCGGCCGCGTGTGCGGCGCCGCGCTCGCGGGCCACCCGTCGATCGCGAAGATCTCGTTCACGGGCTCGACCGCGACCGGCAAGCTGGTCGGCGCGGCGGCCGTGCAGAACATGACTCGCTTCTCGCTGGAGCTCGGCGGCAAGAACCCGATCGTGATGCTCGACGACGTCGACGTCGCGCAGGCGCTCGACGGCGTCGCCGCCGGCGCGTTCTTCAACCAGGGGCAGGTGTGCGCGGCCGCATCGCGCATCTATGTGCATCGCAGCAAGTTCGCGCAGCTGGCAGACGGCCTCGCGGGCGTCGCGCAGTCGATGAAGCTCGGCGCGGGCCTCGACACGACCGCGCAGATCAACCCGCTGGTCTCCGCGCACCACCGCGACAAGGTCGTTCAGCACATCGAAGGCGCGCGCCGCGCGGGCCTCACGTTCCTCGCGGGCGGCACGCCGGCCGACGACCTGCCCGGCTACTACGTGAAGCCGGCCGTGATCGCCGATCCGCATCCGGACAGCGCGATCGTGCGCGACGAAGTGTTCGGCCCGGTGATCGTCGTCGTGCCGTTCGACGACGCGGCCGACGCGGTGCGTCTCGCGAACGCGTCGCCGTACGGCCTCGCCGCGAGCCTCTGGAGCAACGACCTGAAGCGCGTGATGAATCTCGTGCCGCAAATCGAGGCCGGCACCGTGTGGGTGAATTGCCATATCCCGCTCGACCCGTCGATGCCGTTCGGCGGCTACAAGCAATCGGGCATCGGCCGCGAATTCGGCCAGTACGCGATCGAAGGCTTCACCGAAACCAAATCCGTCTGCATCGCGCACTGACGCGCGGCGCCAACGACGAAAACCTCGAACCTCGGCGATCGAGGGTCAACCGATCCGACAGTGGAGACTGCAATGAGCTACAACGAAGCGAAATTCTGGCATCCGATGCTGCACCCGAACGAAATGAAGCAGCGCAAGCCGATCCGCATCGTGCGCGGCGACGGCTGCCATGTGTTCGATGAAGAGGGCCGCAAGCTCGTCGACGGCGTCGCGGGCCTGTGGAACGTGAACGTCGGCCACAACCGCCAGGAAGTGAAGGACGCGATCGTGCGCCAGCTCGACGAGCTCGAATACTTCCAGCTGTTCGACGGCATTTCGCATCCGCGCGCGGAGGAGCTGTCGAAGAAGGTGATCGACATGCTCGAACCGGAGGGGATGCGCCGCGTGCTGTACAGCTCGGGCGGTTCCGATTCGATCGAGACCGCGCTGAAGATCGCGCGCCAGTACTGGAAGGTGCGCGGCCAGGCCGACCGCACGAAGTTCATCTCGCTGAAGCAGGGCTATCACGGCACGCATTTCGGCGGTGCGTCGGTGAACGGCAACACGGTGTTCCGCCGCAACTACGAGCCGAACCTGCCCGGCTGCTTCCACGTCGAGACGCCGTGGCTGTACCGCAACCCGTTCACGCAGGATCCCGAAGAACTCGGCCGGATCTGCGCGGAAATGCTCGAGCGCGAGATCCAGTTCCAGAGTCCCGACACGGTGGCCGCGTTCATCGCGGAGCCGATCCAGGGCGCGGGCGGCGTGATCGTGCCGCCGGCCAACTACTGGCCGCTGGTGCGCGAGGTGTGCGACCGCTACGGCGTCCTGCTGATCGCCGACGAAGTCGTGACGGGCTTCGGCCGCAGCGGCAGCATGTTCGGCAGCCGCGGCTGGGGCGTGCGCCCGGACATCATGTGTCTCGCGAAGGGCATCTCGTCGGGCTACGTGCCGCTCGGCGCGACGGTCGTGAACGCGCGGATCGAGGACGCGTTCGCCGCGAATGCCGATTTCGGCGGCGCGATCATGCACGGCTACACGTATGCGGGCCATCCGGTCGCCTGCGCGGCCGCGATCGCGAGCCTCGACATCGTCGTGAAGGAAGACCTGCCGGCGAACGCGGCGAAGCAGGGCGCGTATCTGCTCGAAGCGCTGAAGCCGTTCGCGGAACGCTTCGCGGCGGTCGGCGAGGTGCGCGGCAAGGGGCTGATGCTCGCGCTCGACCTCGTCGCGAACAAGGACACGCGCGAGCCGATCGACCCGCTCTCAGGCTATGCGAACGCGGTCGCGGAAGTCGCGCGCGAGAACGGCGTGCTGGTGCGTCCGGTCGGCACGAAGATCATCCTGTCGCCGCCGCTCGTGATCCAGCGCGAGCAGCTCGACCGGATCGTCGACGCGCTCGCGGCGGGCTTCGAGGCCGTGCCGTTCGCGTGATGGCGTGACCCCGTGACGGCAAACCGGCGGCGGGCAGTGTGGCCGCTGCCGGTTTGCCAATATGCGCTATGACCGGATTATTTTGCCTGCGTATTTTTTCGACATCGGATCAAGGTGTGATCGACAAGGGGCCCGGGTATCGAAGCGCTGAAGCGCCGCCCGGGCCGACCGCATAGCCATGGAACCCCGGCCGCCGACGAAGCGGCGGCCGGGGTCGACACAGGAAGGAGACAGGGATGTCGGGATGGTCTGGAGTTACCGGCGCAGCGGGCGACACGCCCGCCGGCACGCCGGCTGAAGCGGGTGGCGGCACGGCGCTGAAGGCGGGTGCGGTCGGCTTTCCGACCGCGCTGGCGAGCGCCGTCGGCCTCATCATGGCAAGCCCGGTGATTCTCACCGCGACGTCGGGCTTCGGGATGGGCGGCTGGGCGTTCGCGGTCGCGATGATCATCGCGTTCGTGATGATGCAGGCGCAGGCGACCACCTTCTCCGAAGCCGCCGCGATGCTGCCGACGGCCGGCTCGGTTTACGATTACCTGTCGTGCGGGCTCGGCCGCTTCTGGGCGATCACCGGCACGATCTCCGCGTATTTCCTCGTGCACGTGTTCGCCGGCACGGCCGAGACGATCCTGAGCGGCATCATGGCGCTCGTCAATTTCGAATCGCTGAATGCCGCGTTCGAGAAGCACAACAGTTCGTGGCTCGTCGGCGTCGGCCTCGTCGTCACGTTCGCGATCACCAACATCATCGGCATCAAGGTGTTCAGCAAGCTCGAAATCGTGCTGACGGCCGGCATGTGGCTGTCGCTGATGATTTTCGGGATCCTCGGGCTCGCGGCCGCGCCGGCCGTGCATCTCGACGGCTGGTTCGGCGGCTCGGAAGTCGGCACGTCGGTGCCGGCCGTGCTGTCGCTGGTCGGGATGGCGATGTTCATGTTCGTCGGCTGCGAGTTCGTCACGCCGCTCGCACCGGAAATGAAGTCGCCGGGCAAGACGATTCCGCGCGCGATGGCGCTGGGCCTCGTCGGCGTCGCGATCTGCATGTTCCTGTACGGCGCGGCGATCCGCCGCCAGGTCGCGAACGTGCCGGTGAGCCCCGACGGCCTCACGCACCTGCTCGACACGCCGGGCGCGATTCCCGCGTTCGCGCTGCAGGTGCTCGGGCCGTTCGGCCGCATCTGGTTCGGCATCGCGTTCCTGTGCGCGGGCGCCGCGACGATCAACACGCTGATGGCCGGGCTGCCGCGCATCCTGTACGGGATGGCGATCGACGGCGCGCTGCCGCGCTGCTTCGCGTACCTGCATCCGCGCTTCAAGACGCCGGTGGTCGGTATCGTCGCCGCGGCGATCGTGCCGATCTTCCATGCGTGGCTGATCAACGGCAATCTCGACAGCATCCTGCACCTCGTGCTCGCCGCGACCTGCGCGTGGGGCACCGCGTACCTGCTCGTCACCGCGTCGGTCGTGATGCTGCGGATTCGCCGCCCGGACCTGCCGCGCCCGTACCGTTCGCCGCTGTTCCCGTTGCCGCAGATCGTATCGAGCGTCGGCATCATCCTGGCGATCTGGTACATCACGCCGCCGGGCATGAACGCGCGCGACATCTACGTGCCGTTCGGCGCGATGCTCGGGCTCACCGCGCTGTACGCGCTGTTCTGGACGCTCGTCGTGCAGCGCCGGCATCCGTTCAAGCCGGTGCCGGTCGAGGACGTGCTGCGCAACGAGCACGTCGCATCGTGAAGGTCGCGCTCGCCCGCTGGCGCGCGGCGCCCGATGCGCCGCCGCCCGGCCATCGGCCCGGCGCGATCGCCGCGCGCGTGCTGGCCGACCTGCGCGCCGAGCGCGATGCCGATGGCGCCGACAGCCTGACGGCCCGGCTGCCGAACGGCGTGCGCGTGAGCGTGGACGAGCGTGTCGACCGCCAGTTCCTGATGCATACGGTCAGCGTGAAGGTGGCGGTAACCGCAACCGGCCCGGCCGTGCAGGGCCGCGCGCGTGTGCGCCAGACCGGCTGGCTGCGCTGCACGGGCATCGATGCGGCGGCCGTGCCGGGATGCGACCCCGGTTTCGTCGATGCGGTGGCCGCGCTGGTCGCCGAGCCGTCGCTGTCCGATGCGCTGCGGCCGCTGCACCTGACCGACTGCACGATCGACGCGCGCGACGGCCGCTGGACGCTCGCGATCGTGCCGTTCGGCGGCAGCGAGGTCGTGAACCGGATGCCGTCGTTCCGCCGCTACGTCCGCCTGACGGGCGCGCAGGCCGCCGCGCTGTCGGCGGCCTGTCTTGCGTTCGAAACCGCACTACGCAGGATTTTGCACGGGTAAGCTGTGGCGTTGCGCCCCGGGGAGCCGGTGGCCGCGTTTAGGGGTTTTACCGGAGATGCCGATGCTGTTCCAGTCACGCTCACACGAAGACGTGCACGATCACGGGCTCGCGATCGCGGGCTGGCATCAGGTCTACCGCCAGATGACGCCGGGCCGCTTCAAGGGCACCGTCACGCAGGTGCTGTACGACGATTTCCACTTCTTCCGCGAAACGACCAACCGGCGGGTCGCGCAAACCGGGCTCGCGCCGGCCGGGCGCACGTCGCTCGCGGTGCCGCTGTCCGTGCCGCTCGCGGGCACGTTCCAGGGCCAGCCCGTCGACGGCTATGCGCTGCTCGCGCTGCGCGCCGGCGAGGATTTCGAATTCCACACGCCGGAAGGGATGGGGCTCGTCGGGATCAGCGCGGCGTCCGACATGGTCGACGAGTTGTGCGAAGCCGAATTCGGCACATCCGGCGCGCGCAAGCTGCGCCATGTGACGCGGCTGTCCGACGAGCAGGGCGTCGCGCTCGGCGTGCGGCTGTCGTCGCTGATCGACGATGCGCAGCGCAACCCGGGCCACCTCGAATACGCGGCCACCCGCAAGATGTTCCGCGACGCGATGCTCGGCATGTTCCTCGATGCGCTCGAGCAGGGCATCGGCGTCGAGCGCCGCGACATCACGCACGCCACCTACAGCGACATCGTGAGCCGTTGCGAGAAGCATCTGCGCGACCGGCCCGAAGAACCCGTCACCGTGCTCGAACTGTGCCGTGCGCTGCGCTGCAGCCGCCGCACGCTGCAAACGAGTTTTCAACGCGTGGCCGACGTCACACCGGTCGGCTATCTGCGCACGATCCGGCTGAATGCGGTGCGCCGCATGCTGCGCACGACGTCCGTGCAGCAGCTCGGCGTCGGCGAGGCCGCCGCGAGCTGGGGGTTCACCCACCTCGGCTATTTCGCGCGCGAGTATCGCGACCTGTTCGGCGAGCTGCCGTCCCAGACGACGCGCCCCGAATGACGCACGCTCACCGCGACGGCGCCGCCGGGCATCGTCGCGGGCAACGCGTGCGACTGTTTGCCGATTTGCGATAGAGGTCCTGAATTTTCGCTGGATAGAGTCCTGTCACCCATATCGATAACTCCATCGATCTGCACTGCGAATCGATGACAACAGAGGGGCGGGACATGAAGATCGGACGACGACTGGCCGCGGCCGCGGCTACGCTGGGTTGCGTGCACGCACAGGCGCAGACCTCGGGCAGCGTGACGCTGTACGGCACCGTGGATACCGGCATCATCTATTCGACGAACCAGCAGTTCACGCGCGCCGACGGCAGCACGGGCGGCGGCCACGCGTGGCAGATGGGCGGCGGCAACCTCGTGCCGTCGCGGTTCGGCTTCCAGGGCGCCGAGCCGCTCGGCGGCGGGCTCAATGCGGTGTTCACGCTCGAGCAGCAGTTCCTGTCCGCGAACGGGCAGGCGCTGCAGGGCGGCACGGCTTTCAGCCGGCAGGCGTGGGTCGGGCTGCGCCAGGACGGGATCGGCACGCTCGGCCTCGGCCGCCAGTACGACTCGTACACCGACATGCTCGGTGCGTACGTGTCGAGCAACAACTGGGCGACGCCGTACGGCTCGCACCTCGGCGACGTCGACAACCTGAACGCCGCGTTCAACTTCAACAACGCGGTGAAGTTCACCAGCGCCGATTTCAACGGCCTCACGTTCGGCGGCACGTTCAGCTTCGGCGGGCAGGCCGGCGATTTCTCCGCGAAGCGCGGCTATGCGGTGGCGGCGACGTACACGCGCGCGCCGGTCGCGTTCTCGGTCGGCTACCTCGACCTGCACCAGCCGCTCGACGCGGCGCTCGGCGGCGCGAACGGCTATATCGGCGATTTCGCGTGCAGCAACCCGGGCGCGATGTACTGCCTGCTGCAGGACGCCGGCTCGATGCGTGCGTTCGGCGCGGGCGGGTCGGTCACGTTCGGCGACGCGACGATCGCGCTCACCTATACGCATACGCGCCTCGGCGACAGCCGCTATTTCTCGACCACCGCGCAGCCGCGCACGCAGGCATTCACGTTCGATATCGGCGAGGTGAACGCCACGTACATGTTCACGCCCGCGCTGCAGGGCGGTGTCGCCTACATCTTCAACGCCGCGCATACCGACGGGCGCGGCACGACGCGGTTCCACCAGGTGAACGTCGGCACGAACTACAGCCTGTCGAAGCGCACGGCGCTGTATGCGGTCGCGATCGGCCAGATCGCGAGCGGGAAGGGGCTCGGCACCGACGCGGACGGCAACGCGGTGAACTACGCGCAGATCCCGGTGCTCGCGAACAGCAACTCGAGCCGGCAACTGGCGGTGATGGCCGGGATTCGCGTGAACTTCTGATCCGGCCGGGGAGGTCTGGCCGGGAAGGTCCGGCGGGCGGAGCGGCCGGGTGTGGCGTCCGCCTCTCCCGCCGCGTGCCATAAATTCTTAACGATCGGCGTGAACAATGGCGTTCGCTACAGGCGGCCGGAAGCATCTCCCGCGTTGCACACGTGTGCAACGCCCGGCCGTCCCGCCACCACGCCGAACGAGAGAGACCTCATGACCTTGCTGAGCCGCCTGCGCGCGCTGTCCGCCGCCCTTGCGCTGTCCTTCGCCGCCACGCACGCCGTTGCCGCGGATCTCGTCATCGCAGGCCGCGACGATATCTACGGCAAGGGGCTGGCCGACGCCGTCGCCGGCTTCAACAAGCTGCACCCGGGCACCGAGATCGAGCTGCTCAAGCTGCCGAACGCGAACCTGTACCAGAAGCTCAAGCTGTCGATGCGCGAAGGCACCGGCGCATACGACCTCGTGATGATGGACGACACGTGGGCGCCCGAATTCATCGGCAACGGCTGGCTGAAGCCGCTGCCCGCGTCGCTCGCGGACGCCGATCTCGTGCCGTCCGCCGTCGCGCTCGGCCGCAACGCGGCCGGTGCGCTGTACGCGCTGCCGATCGTCGGCAACGTCGAGATGTTCGCGTACCGCAAGGACCTGCTCGCGAAGTACAAGCTGCAGCCGCCGCGCAACTGGGACGACGTGCTGAAGATCGCGCAAACCGTCGGCGGCGCGGACAAGAGCGTGTCGGGCGTCGTGTTCCGCGGCACGAAGGGCAACCCGGTCGTGACGGGCTTCCTGCCGATCCTGTGGGCCTACGGCGGCGACGTGTTCGACCGTGCCGGCAACGTGACGATCGATTCGCGCGAAGCGCAGGCCGCGCTGAAGACCTTCCTCGCGCTGAAGGCGTCCGCGCCGAAGGACGTCGACGTGTACGGCGCGGCGGAAGTGCGCGATGCGCTGCAGCGCGGCACCGCCGCCCAGTCGATCGAGGTGTGGCCGGCGTGGGTGCCGGCGCTCGACGATCCGAAGCAGTCGCGCGTGGTCGGCCAGATCGCGCTGCAGCCGCCGCCCGGGCAGACCGCGGGCCCGGCGCCGATGCTCGGCATCTGGCAGATGGGCATCCCGAAGGACGCGCCGCACGCGAAGCTCGCGCAGGATTTCCTCGCGTACCTGACCGCGCGCGACACGCAGACGCGCCTCGCCGGCATCGGCATTCCGCCGACCCGCCGCAGCGTGTTCAACGATCCGGCGCTGGTGCGCCAGTACCGCTGGTATCCGGATCAGCTGAAGGCGCTCGAAGCCGGCCGTGCGCGGCCGCGCGTGAACGACTGGCAGCAGGTCGAGAGCATTCTCGGCGACCAGCTGCAACTCGCGCTGACCGGGCAGGCCGCGCCTGATGCCGCGCTGCGCCAGGCGCAGCAGAAGATCGCGCAGGCGACGGCCGCGGCCGGCAAGTGACGGCTCGCCTCGAACGCTCGCCGGGACACAGCGCATGAAAGCCTTCGGCCGCAGCCTGCCGTTCGTCGCGCTGCTCGGGCCCGCGCTGCTGGTGCTCGCCGCGCTCGCGCTGTATCCGGTCGCGCAGGTGCTGATCGATTCGTTCTGCCAGGTCGACTACTCGGCCGGCCGCCGCGCATTCGCCGGGCTCGCGAACTATCGCGCGGTGCTCGGCGACGACGCGTTCACGGCCGGCTTCGGCAACACGCTGCGCTTCACGATCGTCGCGTCGCTCGCCGAAGTCGCGCTGGGCTTCGGCCTTGCGCTGCTGTTCGTGCGCGCGTTTCCGGGGCGGCGCATCGCGCTGCCGCTCGCGATCCTGCCGATGATGCTGTCCACGCTCGTGTGTTCGGCGATCTGGCGCAACTGGCTCAACTTCGACGGCTTCCTGAACGCGCTGCTCGCGGCGTTCGGCATCGAAGGCGTGCGCTGGCTGTCCGATCCGCATCTCGCGCTGTGGTCGCTCGCGCTCGTCGACGTGTGGCAGTGGACGCCGATGGCATTCCTGATCGTGCTCGCCGGGCTGCAGTCGATCCCGCAGGAACTGTACGAAGCCGCGCGCACCGACGGCGCGAGCGAGTGGCAGTGCCTGCGCGACATCACGCTGCCGCTCGCGGCGCCGCAGATCGGCCTCGCGCTGCTGCTGCGCTCGATCGACACGTTCAAGCTGTTCGACAAGGTCTATGCGCTGACGGGCGGCGGCCCCGGCAACGCGACGCAGACGCTGTCGACCTATATCTACGACACGGGCTTCCGCTTCTTCAACGTCGGGCCGGCGAGTGCCGCGTCGGTGCTGATGCTGGCGGCGTCCGCGCTGCTGGTCTCGGGGTACGTATGGCAGACGGTTCGCAAGCGGCGCGCATGACGGCGCAACCCGCCCGCATCATGGGCGCACGAACGGGCGTCGCATTCGGTCGCGCGATGCCGTGGGCACTGCGCATCGCCGCGCTCGCGCTGTTGCTGCTGCCGTGCCTGTGGATGGCCGGCGCGGCGTTCATGCCGACGCTCGAACGCCTCGATCATCCGTTGCGGATCTGGCCGGCCGCGCCGACCGGCGAGCATTTCGCGTCGGTCTGGTCCAACGGCATCGGCGCGCCGCTGTTCAATTCGCTGCTGGTCGGTTTCGGCACGACGCTGCTCGCGCTGGCGCTCGCGTTTCCGGCCGCGTACGCGCTCGTGCGGCTGCGGTTTCCGGCGCGGCTCGACCTGCTGTTCCTGGTGCTCGTGCTCGCGTTGAAGCTGATGCCACCGATCACGATCGCGGTGCCGCTGTTCGCGCTCGCGAAGCGGCTGCACCTGCTCGATTCGACGCTCGGCCTGATGCTCGCGTACCAGATCTACGCGTTGCCGATGGCGATCTGGATGCTGCTCGCGTTCGTGCGCGACGTGCCGATCGAATACGAGGAAGCCGCCTGCATCGACGGCGCGGGGCTCGCACGACGACTCGTGCAGATCGTGTTGCCGCTGTGCGCGCCGGGGCTGATCGCGACCGCGATCTTCGTGTTCATCGCCGCGTGGAACGAATTCCTGATCGCGCTGCTGTTCGTGTCGACGCCGAGCCGCTTTACGCTGCCGCTCGCCATTGCCGGCTACGTGACGGAGAACGGCATCGATTGGGGCGACCTGATGAGCGCGGGGCTGATGGCGTCGCTGCCCACGCTGGCCGTGGCCGGCTATGTGCAGCGCTATCTGTTGCGCGGGTTCGCGGGCGGGTTGAAGTGACGCGCGGCGTCGCCGCGCCCGATCTCACCTCGTTATGCGCAGCTGGCCCGCACCACCTGCGTGACCGGCACGATGCGCGTGCGCGACGGCCCGTCGAACGTCTGCATCCGGTCGGCGAGCAGGTCGACCGCCGCCTGCGCGAGGCCGCGCGTGTCCTGCCGCAGCGTCGTGAGCCGGTACGCATCGTATTCGGCGGCCGGGATGTCGTCGAAGCCGATCACGCGCACGTCGTCCGGCACGCGCAACCCGAATTCGCTGCGCGCGACATCGATCACACCGAGCGCGAGCAGGTCCGACGAGCAGAACACGCCGTCGGGCCGCTTGCCGTTCGCGAACAGTTGCCGCGCGGCTTCGACGCCGCTTGCATGCGTGTCGGACGGCGTGTCGAGCACGTGCGAGAGCGTCGCGTCGAATGCGTCGCCGCGCCCGATCGCATGCTCGAATGCGGCAGCACGCGACTGCGCGCTGTAGCTCGCGCCGTGCGGCCCGACGAACGCGAGCCGGCGCACGCCGGCCCGCACGAGCCGCTGCGCTGCGTGGACGGCGCCCGCCGCGTTGTCGCTGACGACGATGTCCGCGCCCGGCAGGTTCGCCTCGCGATTGATCATCACGACCGGGATCCGGTGTTCGAGATACTGCTGCGCGACCGACAGCGGCGGCGACGCGGACGTCATCACGAGGCCCGCGATCCGGTAGCTGAGCAACTGCTCGAGCGATTGCCGGACCTGGCGCGGATCTTCCGCATTGGTCACGAGCGGCGTGAGCGCGCGCTGCCCGAGCGCGGCCATCAGGTCCGACAGCAGCCGTGCGCGAAACGGATTCTCGAACCCGGCCGTCACGACGCCGATCATGCTGCTGCGCTGCGTGATCATGTCGCGCGCGATCAGGTTGACCTGGTAGCCGAGCGCGCGCGCGGCGACCATCACGCGCTCTCGCGTCTGCGGGGCGATGCTCGCCGTCGGCGAGAATGCACGCGACACCGCGGAGCGCGACACGCCTGCGCGCGCCGCGACATCCGACGCCGTGACCCACGGTTTTCTTTCCTTGTCATTCATCGATTCATGATCCCTTTGAGCCACGATACGTGCATGCCGCTCGCCGACTGGATGTCGGCGCTCGACGATGCGCGGCTGCTGCATACGCTGACCCTACCGGGCAGCCATGACACCTGTGCGTATACCGTCGACGATCGGCTGGTGCGCACCCAGCGTGCGCCGCTCGATGCCCAGCTCGCGCATGGCGTGCGGCTGCTCGACGTCCGCTGCCGGCACGTGCGCGATGCATTCGACATCCATCACGGCGGCATCGCGCTCGGCATGACGTTCGACGACGTGCTGCAAACCTGTGCGCGTTTTCTCGAAGCGCATCCGCGCGAATGCATCGTGATGTCGGTGAAGGACGAATGGCCGGCGCACGCGTGCACGCGCAGTTTCGATGCGACGTTCGACGTGCATCGCGCGCGGCATCCGCGGCTGCGCTGGCATGCCGGCGGCACGCTGCCCGCGCTCGGCGACGTGCGCGGCGCGATCGTGCTGCTGCGCCGCTTTCGCAGCAGCCGGCCGCTCGGCATCGACCTGACCGCGTGGCCCGACAATGCGACGTTCACGATCGATCACCCCGATGGCGCATTCGTGATCCAGGACGAATATCGCGTGCCGGTCGCCGCGTCGATCGGCTGGAAGTGGCGTGCGATCGACGCACTGCTGACGGACCTGCCGTCGCCGGACAGCGGCCGCTGGGCGATCAACTTCTGCAGCGGGACGGGAATGGGCGCGAATCCGTCGGTGGTCGCACACGGTGACGGCAGGGTGCGGGGCATTCATGCGCGGCTGACTGAACGACTGCATGAGCAGCCCGGCCCGTATGGCGTGATGCTGCTCGACTTCTGCGATGACGACGACTGGGCGCTGGTGCGCGCGCTGATCGCGTGCAACGACCATGTGCCGGCGCCGGGGGTGTGGCGCAAGACGTTTCGCTGTTAGCGGAGATTCGCGCTGAAGAACGCGAGCGCCTTTGCATCGAGCGTTTCGTGGAAGGCCGCGCGATCGAAACCGTTTGCATCGGTACAGACTTCGGGCGAGACCTGCGCCAGTTGGTCGGAGCACGGCGCAAGAAACGCAAAATGCGCGGAATTCGGTACGACGTGGAATTCCGGCCGTTTCGGTAGCATGTCGGCCAGCGCGGGGACCGTTTCCGGCTCCACGCCGTCGCCGCCGGCTTCGGATCCCCAGAGCTGGATCGGCGCGTGCACGTCTTTCAGCGTATCGGCGCTCGGGAATTCGTTCATCGGGTCGGCGATCACGTAGGCCTTGATCCGCGGATCGTGCGTCAGCGGCTGGCGCGGCAGGTCGTGGTCGCGGATCTGCTTGCAGATCAGCCAGGTCGGGTCCGGGCAGGCCACGTGCGCGTGGACGAAATCCGGATTGGCGCCGGCCAGCACGAGGCCCGTGTAGCCGCCGCGCGAAAAACCGAAGAAGCCGATCCGGGCAGCGTCGATATGCCTGGCGTCGGGCCCGTCGGCCAGCATGTAGTCGACCAGGCGCTTGATGTCCTCCGGTCGCTCGACCAGTTCCCGCAGGTCGGCCGCGCGGCTCATGTCGGTATGCGTGTCGCCGGGATGGTTGATCGCCGCGACGACGTAGCCCGCATCCGCGAGCGTTTCGGCGAGGTCGTGATGCCCGAAGTACGTGCCGGCGTGGCCGTGCGAAATCACGACGAGCGGCAGCTTGTCGCCGACGGTCGGGCAGTTGCGTTGCCCTTTCAGAACGAACGGGCCGATCGTGAGCGGCTGCGCGGGGGTTGCGCACGGCGTCCAGATGACGGCGCGCAGCTCGGGGCCGGCTGCGTCGGCCGGGATGGAGACGAACTTGACGCCAGCTGCGTGCGCGACCGTGGCGGACAGGCAGAGCAGGACAACCGAGAGCCAGGTCTTCATGTCGATTCCCGGGGCAGTGGAGGGGGCGCGGCGTGGCGTGCGACGGAGTGCCGCTCAGCGCGTCGCGATCGCTACTGCCGCACCGGCCATCGCGGTCGCGCTCGTGCGGTTGGCGAACCGCTTCGCGCGCGCCGACGTCAGGAACGCCCGTGCGCGTGACGCAAGCAGCGACCAGAAGCAGTCGGCGAGGATCAGGACCGCGAGCATCGTGCCGACGAGTTCGGCCCACGCGGTCACGCCGACGTGCGTGAGATCGACGATCGTCGGCAGCAGCGCGAGATAGAACACCATGATCTTCGGGTTGCCGAGCGTGACGAGCATGCCCGCGACGAACATCCGCCACGGCGACTGGCCGCGCGGCAGGTCATCGGCGCCCGGCTCGGTCGGCGCGGTCCACATCTTCCACGCGAGGAACAGCAGGTACGCGACGCCGAGCAGTTTCAGCACGATCAGCCCGGCCGCGAACGTGCGCGCGAACGCGGACAGCCCCGCGACCGCGAGCGTGAGCCACAGCGCTTCGCCGAGCCACATGGCCGCGAGGAACGGCAGCACGTCCCGCACGCCGTTCGTCAGCACGCGCGCGACCAGCGCGGCGACGCTCGGCCCGGGTGTGCCGGCGGTGACGAGCAGGGTGGCAGCGAAGACGGCGAGCGCGGACAACGTCATGACGAACCTCGTGGGTGGGGGCGTTCGAAACGTATGAGGTTTCGATTATAGTGACGGCCGTTCCAGACTGCCTGCCTGAATTGCCGTGATGACTGCATCGATCCTGATCCGTCCCGCCACGCGGGAAGACGCGGCCGCGATGGCCGCCGTCGAAGTCGCCGCCGCGCAGCGGTTCCGCGCAATCGGCATGACCCACATCGCCGAAGCCGAGCCGACCGAAGCGGCTGCCGTGCTTGTGCGCATCGACGACGGTCGCGCGTATGTCGCGGTCGATCCGCAGGGCACGTGCGTCGGATTTGCGTTCTACCGGCTGCTCGATGCGCAGCGGCTTTATCTCGAGGAACTGGATGTCGCGCCGTCGCATGCCGGACACCGGATCGGCGCGCGCCTGATCGAACAGGTGATGGCGCGGGCGGCGCAGGAAGGGATCGCGGAGGTCGTGCTGTCGACGTTTCGCGATGCGCCGTGGAATGCGCCGTACTACGCGCGCCTGGGTTTCAGCATCGTCGACGACGCCGCGCTCGACGACACGCTGCGTGCGATCCGTGCGCACCACGTCGCGCTCGGGCTCGACGAAACGCAGCGCGTGTTCATGCGGGCGGACGTGCGCCGCTGAACACGCGCTGCCGGGCCGTCAGGCCGCGTCGCTCAGCGCCGGGTAATCGGTATAACCCGTTTCGCCTTCCGCATAGAACGTTTCCGGCACCGGCTTGTTGAGCGGGGCACCGAGTTCGAGGCGGCGCGGCAGGTCGGGGTTCGCGATGAACAGCTTGCCCCATGCGATCGCGTCGGCGTTGCCGCTTGCGAGCGCGGCCTGTGCGGTGTCGAGCGTGAACTGCTCGTTCGCGATCAGCGGGCCGCCGAACGCTTCCTTCAGGCGCGGGCTCAAGTGGTCGCCCGAATACGACTCACGCGTGAAGATGAACGCGATCTTGCGACGGCCGAGTTCGCGCGCGACATAGCCGAACGTTGCCGCCGGATCGGAATCGCCCATCGTGTGCGCGTCGCCGCGCGGGGCGAGGTGCACGCCGACGCGGCCGGCGCCCCACACGTCGATTGCCGCGTCGACCACTTCGAGCAGCAGGCGTGCGCGGTTCTCGATCGGGCCGCCGTACGCGTCGGTGCGGTGGTTGGTGCTGTCCTGCAGGAACTGGTCGAGCAGGTAGCCGTTCGCGCCGTGGATCTCGACACCGTCGAAGCCGGCCGCTTTCGCGTTCTCCGCACCCTTGCGGTACGCGGCGACGATGCCCGGGATTTCGTCGAGCTCGAGTGCGCGCGGCGTTACGTACGGGCGCTGCGGACGCACGAGGCTCACGTGGCCGCCCGCGGCGATCGCGCTCGGCGCGACCGGCAGGTCGCCGTTCAGGAACACCGGGTCGGAGATCCGGCCGACGTGCCACAGTTGCAGCACGATGCGCCCACCGGCCGCATGCACGGCCTGCGTCACCTGTTTCCAGCCCGCGACCTGCTCATCGGACCAGATGCCGGGGGTATCCGCGTAGCCGACGCCCTGCGGCGTGACCGACGTTGCCTCGGTAATGATCAGGCCGGCCGTTGCGCGCTCGGCGTAGTAGCGGGCCATCAGCGCGTTCGGCACGCGCGTCGAACCGGCACGGGAGCGGGTAAGCGGCGCCATCACGATGCGGTTCGGCAGGATCAGGTCGCCGAGGGTGACGGGATCGAACAGGGTGGGCATGGCAAATAACCTCTTCACGAAAGGCGGGAAACCGTCGCGTCATGGGCGACAGCGCTCCGCATGGCCGGTTCGGCCGTGTTGACTAGAGTTCGCGGCGCAGGGCGTCGTGAAATGCGTCGATGACGGCCTCGTTGCGCTGAAAGAACGCCCACTGGCCGATCCGTGTCGACGTCACGAGCCCCGCGCGCTGGAGCGTCGCGAGGTGCGCGGAGACGGTCGACTGCGACAGCCCGCAGCGCGCGTCGATCTGGCCCGCGCAGACGCCGTGTTCATACGGCAGCGTCTGGTTCGGGAAATGCTCGCCCGGCGTTTTCAGCCAGTTGAGGATTTCACGGCGCACGGGGTTCGAGAGCGCTTTCAGGATCGCGTCGATGTCGAGTTCGGTCGGCATGGATGGGTGGGGTGTTTCGGTCGGGCAACAAGGTATCGTCGATGGGCGAATCTTATATCGGAATTTGACGATATATTTGAAAGCATTGCTGGCAATGGGGTTGATAGGGAAACGCGATAACGGGGATGGATCGTGGCGAATCTCGGGGATGCGAGTCGGGTCGCACCGCAGCGGCGCGATCCGGCCCTCAGCCGGACAGGTCGACGAACGTGTACCGGCCCTGTGTCGCATCGACATGCGCGAGCGTATCGAGCACGCGTATCACGGGCGGGTGGCCATACACCCGCTCGACCATCGCCTTGTATTCGTCGCCGTGCCAGCGCGCCGCGGCTTCGCGCGTACGCCACACGTACACGCCGCCGCCTTCGTGTGTTGCCGCGTCGTAGAAGTACCACTTGTGCAGCAGATCCGGGTTTTGCGCCCACTTCGACGCGGTGCTTTCATAGCGCGCCTTCAGCGTGGCGACATCGACGTCAGGTTGCAGCTTGAAGAAGACGATTTCGGTAATCACGGTCGATCCTCGGTTGGCAAATCGGGGGAATGAAACGCACGTGCCGACGTACGAGGAGGAAACCGTGCCGCACGCGCTTCAAGCGGCAGGCGCAGTGCATTCGCGAGATAACTGACCGTCCGATAGAAGCCCGCGAGCATCAGCAGCTCAAGCCGTGCCTCGTCACTGAAATGCCGGCACAGCGCGTGCCACAGGTCATCGTCGATATCGCAGTGCCGATGCAGCGCATCGCACATCCGGATCAGCACCCGGTCGTCATCGTTCCAGCATGCATCGTCGGCCGAGCCGAGCGCCAACGACCGGATGTGTTCGCTGGTCAGTTTCGCCGTCCGGGCGAACACGGCGACATGCACGCCCCATTCGTATTCGCACCCGCAAAGCGCCGTGGTGCGGTCGATGACGATCTCGCGTTGCCGGATGTCGAGATGGCCTTTGTCCAGCAGGCCGGCGGCAAAGAATTTCGTGAACAGGCGCGGATCGCGCGCGAGCGTGGTGAAGAGTCGCAACGGTGGACGGCCCTGCATGATCCGGTCGATCGACGCTGCGATGTCGGGTTCGAACGGCGGTGATGCGGATGCAATACGCTGAGTCATGTGAACTCCGTCCTGAGACGATGCATGCGTGGAAGCGTAGGCGTCGTGCTTTAAAAAGTAAAGCAAAGGCGTGGTGCGATTCAAGCGATTGACTCTGCGTGGCGATTGCTTTAAAAAGTACAGCATGACCACACCCAAAATCGGACAGCGCGTTCGCGGATCGAAGACGGGACGACCCATCATGGTCGTGCTGGATCTGCTCGGGCGGCGTACTACGCTGCGCATCCTGTGGGAACTGCGCGGCAAGCCGCTCACATTCCGGGCACTGCAGGAAGCCTGCGAAACGAATGCGCGCCTGCTCAATACGCGGCTGGCCGAGCTCAAGGCGTCGGGCCTCGTCGAGCATGGCGAGGGCGGCTACTGCATGACGGCCGAAGGCCGGCGGCTCGAGGCGGCGCTGCAGCCGTTGCTGGGGTGGGCAAAACAATGGGCGAAGCGCGACCCGGACGGGTTCGACGCGGCCGATCGCGAGCAATCCGGTCAGGAACGCTGATCGATCGACACGCGAGTGCGCATCGCAACGTCATGCCGGTTCGCGCATCGCGTGCGAGCCGATTTTTTGCGGAGCGTCATTTCATGCCTGTTCGGGCCGTCATCTTCGATTTCGATCTGACACTGGCGGATTCGTCCGCCGCGATCATCGAATGCACGGAGTACGCGTTGCATCAGCTTGGCGCAGCCGGCGCGACACCTGCGCAGATCGGTGCCGTGATCGGGTTGACCCTGCCGCAGATGTTCCACGCGTTGACGGGTGAAACCGAACCGGCGCGGGCTGACGCGTTCGCTCGGCATTTCGTGGCGCGTGCCGACGAGATCATGGTGCCCGGCACGCGTATCTATCCCGAGGTGCCGTCGCTGCTTACCGGGTTGCGTGCGCAAGGACTCGCCGTCGCGATCGTGTCGTCCAAGTTTCGCTACCGGATCGAGGCGATTCTCGAACGTAACGGTTTGCAGCCGCTCGTCGACGTGCTGATCGGCGGGGAGGACGTGCAGCGTCACAAGCCCGATCCCGAAGGGCTCGTGCTGGCGCTGGCGCGACTGGGCGTATCGGCTCGTTCGGCGATCTACGTGGGCGACCACGCGGTGGATGCGCAGGCGGCCGAGCGTGCCGGCGTGGCGTTCGTCGGCGCGGTGAGTGGGATGACGTCGTTCGATGGATGGGCGCGCGCGGGCAAGCTGGCGGTGGCCGCGCATATCGGCGAACTGGACGCGATCGTGCAACGGATGCAGCGCGGTCCGTCCGAAGCGTCGGGCTGACGCGTCCCAGCCCGTCGATCGTCGGGATGTCGACGATCCTGACGATCCGCTTCCAGGTCAGCGCGATCGACCCACTGGCGGGTCCGGTGACGGATGCCGGGAATCGGTGTCCGCGAAATGGCGATTTCGCGAGCTTCATCCCCGGCATCCCAGGTTCGTCAAACTGACGAACCCATGGCGGCTGCATTTCGCTCGGGATTGACGAAATGGTATTTTCAGGAAATCCCGGATTTCGGCGTAAATGCAGATTCGATCGGATATCAGCTGATCGTGCCGATAATGACGAAACTGAAATTCCGGTCGGTATATTTGCCATTCGCGTCGCCAGTCTGAATCGTGGCGCCACTGCCGGAAAGTGCCGGGAAGATCACGTTGTCCAGCGTGCTCTGCCCGCCGCCGTATCCCCATTGCGACGCGGTAGCCGCCGGCGTCTTGATGAATGCGGTGCTGAACGAGAGCTGATACGTCCCCGTGCTTTCACGTTTCACCGTGAATCCGCCCGAGCCATCCACGACCGTGCCGTTGCCCTGCACACTGCCCCAAAGCGTAACTTGAGCCATGATCGCTTCTCCTTATCTATTGTTGAAACAATATCGATAATTGAAACGGGATGCCGATTCGGCGTCGCATTAATCATCTGGATCGGCGGTTGTATTGTATGTGATGGATTTTTAAATTGTGATCCGGGGTAAATAATTTATTCTGATTTTCATTTTAAATATGCCGAATTTGCAATTTAAAGAGAGCACTGTTGCGTAACGTTGGCATTCGGTCGTTGGCCGGGTGTCCCGACGATCGACGCGCGGTGATGCCGGGGATGGGCGGGCGGCGCGAACGCGGCGCAGAACCGGCGGGCTGACGCGCTTCCCGTAACGGCCGGGCAGCGCGCGACGGATTCTGCGACCATCGCCGTTAAAGTCATATCCGCCACTCGATCCGTTGCCATGTCACTCATTTCCGTTGCCTTTGCAAGCATCCGGCACCCACGCGTGTTGCCGGCCGCCCGAACCCTGGCGTTCGCGATTTCGCTCGCGGCAGCCATCGGCGTCCTGGGCGGCGCGCATCCGGCCGAAGCCGCCATGCCCACGCAGCGCGCACGTCTCGAGGCACCGGTGAAGGCAGTCGCCGACCAGCGCTTGACCGTCGACACGCCGCAGGGCAGCGCGATGTTGCCTGTCTACGCCGACCATCCCGTCGACGAGGCGGCACCCGACGTCACGCGTGTGTTCATCGTGATTCACGGCACGCTGCGCAACGCCGACGCTTATTACGCATCGGGGCTCAAGGTCGTCGAGAAGGCTGGTGCAGCGGGCCAGGGAACAATGGTCGTCGCGCCGCAATTCCTGACACGCGCCGATACGCGTGCGTTCTCGCTGCCCGCGCCGACGCTGGCCTGGACCCAGGAAGGATGGAAGGGCGGCGAACCGGCCCGCCAGCCAGCGCCGATCAGCTCGTTCACCGCGCTCGATGCATTGCTCGCGCATTTCGCCGACCGCAGCCGGTATCCCGCGTTGTCGACGGTCGTCGTGATCGGCCACTCCGCCGGCGCGCAGTTGCTGCAGCGCTATGCGGTGGCCGGGCACGAAGGCGATGCGCTGGAGCGGGCCGGCATCGCGGTGCGCTATGTGGTCGCGAACCCGTCGAGCTACCTGTATTTCGACGACGAACGGCCGGATGGCCAGGCGATCGCCGGCGGAACCTGCCCGCGCGCGACGGCGTGGAAATACGGGCTGAAGTCGGCGCCGCCTTATGTCGCGTCGCAGGACGTGCGCGATCTTGAAACACGCTATGTCGCGCGTCATGTCGTGTACCTGCTCGGCCAGGCCGACACGAACCCTTACACCCACTTCATCGACCGCTCGTGCGCGGCCATGGCGCAAGGCCCGTACCGGCTGGCACGCGGGCTCGCGTATTTCGACTATCTGAAGAAACGGCATCCTGACGATCTCGCGCAGCAGGTCGTCGAAGTGCCGGGCGTCGGGCATGACGGCCTCGGGATGTTCACGTCCGCTTGCGGGCTGGCCGTGCTGTTCGGGCAGGCGTTGCCGCAATCGTGTCCGGTCGTCGCCGGTACGGCGCGGGACATGCGTGCGGCAGGGCAGTGAGCGTGCGTGCGAGGTCCACGCACGGCAAAAATCGATCGATCAGAAAAATGCAGAAATCGGCAAGATAAATTCATTTCCCTGCGAAGCGCTTGCGGTTCAGGATGACGGCGTTGCCAGGAGCGCTCCCCATGAACATCACGATCCTCGATGACTATTTCGACACGCTGCGCACGCTGCCGTGCTTTCGGAAGCTGGACGGGCACGCGGTCACGATCTGGAACGATCACGTGCAGGACGTCGACGCGCTGGCCGAGCGCCTGAGCGACACGGAAGTGCTGGTGCTGATCCGCGAACGCACGCAGATCCGCGCGCCGCTCATCGCGCGGCTGCCGAAGCTGCGGCTGATCAGCCAGCGCAGCGTCTATCCGCACATCGACATCGATGCGTGTACCGCGCACGGCGTGATCGTGTCGTCGAACCCGCATGCTGGCACGCCCTCATATGCGGCCGCCGAACTCACGTGGGGCCTCGTGCTCGCCGCGATGCGCCAGATTCCGCAGCAGATGCGCGCGCTGCAGGCCGGTAACTGGCAGATCGGTGTCGGGCGGACGCTGCGCGGGCGCACGCTGGGGATATACGGCTATGGCCGGATCGGTGCGGAGGTCGCCCGGTACGGCGCGGCATTCGGGATGAACGTGCGGGTCTGGGCGCGCGAAGCGTCGCTGCGGCGTGCGCGCGACGACGGGTGGAGCACGGCACCGGACAAGCCTACCTTCTTCGAAACCTGCGATGTGCTTTCGCTGCATATGCGACTCGTGCCGGCCACGCGCGGCATCGTGACGGCCGAGGATCTGGGCCGGATGAAACCGGGGGCGCTACTGGTGAACACGAGCCGTGCGGGCCTCGTCGCACCGGGCGCGCTCGAAGCGGCGTTGCAGGCCGGCCGGCCCGGGATGGCTGCGGTGGACGTTTACGAGACGGAGCCGTTGCGCGACCCGCGGCATCCGCTGCTGCGTTTGCCGAATGTCGTATGCACGCCGCACATCGGCTATGTGACGGAGGACGAATACGAGACGCAGTTCGCGGATGTGTTCGACCAGGTCGTGTCGTATGCGGCCGGGCAGCCGATCCACGTGGTCAACCCGGACGTGCTCGAGCGCGAAACGGCGTCGATCGAGCCGCTGATCCTCGACCTGCTCGAATGGATCGGGCCGGCCGGGCGGCCCTATGACGAGGTGATCGATGCGTGGCGCACGTCGTGCCCGCGCCTGCCGGTGTGGGAGGAAGCCTGCGCGCGCGGCTACGTGGTCCGGCACCCCGCGCATGACGGCGTGGCGATGGTTGAGGTGAACGCAGCCGGCCGGGCTCGCCCTCACGCCGGCCGCGTGTGATCGTGCCGGTGCCGTCGGCGCGCGACAGGGGCGCGGCGTGTCATGCCGGATCTTCCGTGATCGGCGGCCCGCTGGCGTCGAATACCGTCAGGCCTTCCGTCGGGTCCGTCGGTGTCTCCCACGGACGCGCCGCGATGGCCCGTTGCGCGGCCTCGTAGCCGGCCTGCCGGCGGGCCTCGATGCCGGCCGGCGTGAAATCGATGTCCTTGAACTGATTGTCGTCGGCGAGTCGCGGCGCCGCGAGCTTGATCAGATGCATCGTGGTTTCGCATCCCCATGCGGCGAGCCGGCGCACGGCCGGCGACGCGCGCTCGGCTTCCGGCACGTGCCGGGCCAGCTCGCGGATCACGTGGCGCAGCCGGTGGATCTGCTGCTGGCGCGCGATGTGGCTGTCCGTGCGGCTCGCGTACTGGATGTCCTTCTGCCGCTCCGACACCTGCCAGATGCTCTGGGGCTCGGGGCCGGCCGGGTTCCACATCTGCACGGAGAAGATGACCGAGCTGCGGCGCGGATTATCGTCGAGCACGACCTCGACCGGCGTGTTCGAATACACGCCCCCATCCCAGTACGGCTCGCCGTCGATCCTGATCGCCGGGAACGCGGGCGGCAGCGCGCCGGAGCTCATGATGTGCTCGAGCGCCAGTCGCGTATCGCGTGAATCGAAATAGCGCATCGTGCCCGAGCACGCATTGACCGCGCTGACGGTCAGGCGCGGGCGGCCCGCGTTCAGCAGGTCGGGATCGATCAGCGACGCAAGTGTGTCGCGCAGCGGCGCGATCCGGTAATACGACGCGCGATCGACGCCGAGGCGGACCATCGGCCCGAGCCACGAGGCCGGATTGGGCTGGAAGAATCCCGCGATGCCGCCGCCGATGATCATCAGCTCGGCCAGCGTCCGGTTCCAGCCGGGCAGCAGCGGCGCAGTGTCGAAACGGGTCCGTTCGGTCACGCGGCGCCAGAATGCCGACAGCTTCTCGTAACGTTGCGCTGGCGGGTTCCCGGCGATCAGCGCCGCGTTGATCGCGCCGATCGATGTCCCGACCACCCAGTCGGGCCGGATACCGGCTTCGTCCATCGCCTGAAAGACGCCGAGCTGGAAGGCGCCCAGGGCGCCGCCGCCCTGGAGCACGAGCACCACTTGCCCGGGGAGATCCATGCGTGCCGGCTGGCTCGCGGTCATGGCTGGCCTCTCTGCGTGTGATAGTGGGTCGGGTCTGAACGGTTCGATTCAGTTTAGGCGATCGGCGGCGCAGGGCCGCCCGCAGTGCAACGGGCGGCCACGGTTGATTCGGCGGCAGTTGCTTCCGACCCTCGAGCGCGTGTCGTGATGCGCCGCGTCATTCGACCGTGATGGTCTCCTTCATGTACGGGTGAATCCCGCAGAACACCTTGTAGACGCCCGGCTTGTCGAAGCGGAACGCGTACGTCTCGTCCTGGTCGAGCGCCTTCGAATGAAAGATGCCTGCGTCGTTGACGACGGTGTGCGGCTCCGCGTCGAGGTTCTTCCACGTGATCGTCGTGCCGGCCTTGATCGTCGTCGACATCGGCGAAAACATGAAGTTGTGGATCGTCACGAGCGTGCCGTCGGGGCTCTGGGCGAACGCGGTGAGCGGGGCGGTGGCGCACAGGAGCAGCGCCGCGACGAGGCTGGATGGCTTGAGGCGGGTCATGTCGGTCTCCCTTGGGTTCAGTGCGTCAGGCCAGCGTCGCATCGTGCAGCGACGACGCGACCGGATGGCCCGCGAATTCGACGGTCGTCACGCCGAGCATCGACGGCAGCCGGTCGCGCGGCACGGTGAGCGGCACGGGGCCCGGGCCGTTGCCGGCCGTCGGTTGCGGGAACGCGGTGGAGCGCGCGGTGTGGAACGTCACGTTGCCCTCGACCTTCGACACGATCTGGTGGATGTGCCCGTTCAATACGGTGACCGAACCGAAGCGGCGCAGCAGCGCCATCGTCTGCGGCGCGTCGCCGGTGCCCCAGCCCCACGGCTCGTAGATGGTCCACATCGGCATGTGCGAGAACACGACGATCGGCGTGCTCGACGAGCGGCCCTTGAGATCCTGTGCGAGCCACGCGAGCTGGTCGTCGCCGAAGCTGCCGAGCCCGTTCGGCTTGAAGTGCATCACGTTGACGAGGCCGATGAAGTGCACGCCCGCGTGATCGAAGCTGTAATAGCCGCGGTTGTCCGACGCCTTGCCGAACCGGCTGAAATATTCGGCGCCCGAACCGTCGGTGACGTCGTGCTCGCCGGGGACCGTATGCAGTTCCGGCACGCGCAGCGCGGAGAGCAGTTGCGACGCGTGGTCGAACTCCTCGGGCTTGGACAGGTGCGTGATGTCGCCGGTATGGATGGCCAGCGCGGGCATCGCCGGCATGCCGTTGACGAGGTCGATCGTCTGCTTCAGCGTGGCCGATACGTCGGGGTTCGCCTCCTTGTTGAAGCCGATGTGCGTGTCGCTGATCTGCACGAACAGCGGGCGGCCCGCGTTGGCCGGGAGCGCGTCGCCGGTCTGCGCGAGCGCGAGGTCGAACGGCGTCAGGATGCCGCCCGACAGCGTGAACAGCGTGCCGAGGCCGCCGAAGGCCATGCACTGCAGTGCCTTGCGACGCGACGGGTTGGTGGGGGTCGATGAAGACATGTGAGCCTCGCATTCGTGTGACGAAACCGGACGGCCGGATCGTCCTGGAATAAACCGGCGCCTTCGCGTGCCATACCGGCGCAGCGGCAAATTTATTCCCGCAAGTTACAAGGTCGAACGCCCGTGTTTGCGGCTTGCGCGGCGATCCGGGATTCCTGTCGGATGACCTGTCAATGTCTTGTAAGTGACACGTCACATTTGCGTCACGACCGATCGATAGCCTGCCACTCCGAGTCACCTCTCCGGAGCCCCTTCATGCCGAATCTCGCGGCAACGGAAACCAGTGGTGCGGTCAGCAACCGCACGCGGATCATCAGCCTCGCGCTGTTCTTTCTGATCATTGCCTGCGGCATCGTCTACGTCGGTATCCATCTGAGCGCCGACCTCAGTCCCGTCAAGGAAAGCTCGGTCCTCCCGTTTCTGCTGCTGATCGTCGCGCTGCTGATCGCGCTCGGCTTCGAGTTCGTGAACGGCTTCCACGACACCGCGAACGCGGTCGCGACCGTCATCTATACGCACTCGCTCGACCCGCACCTCGCTGTCGTGTGGTCCGGCCTCTGGAACCTGTTCGGCGTGCTCGTGTCGAGCGGCGCGGTTGCGTTCGGCATCCTGCAGTTGCTGCCGGTCGAGCTGATCCTGCAGGTCGGCAGCGGCTCGGGCTTCGCGATGGTGTTCTCGCTGTTGATCGCGGCCGTCACGTGGAACCTCGCGACCTGGTATTTCGGATTGCCGTCGTCGAGTTCGCACACGCTCGTCGGCTCGATCATCGGCGTCGGTTTGATGAACCAGATCGTCAGCGGCCCGTCGGGTACGAGCGGCGTCGACTGGAACCAGGCGCTCGGCGTCGGCAAGGCGCTGCTGTTCTCGCCGCTGATCGGCTTCGTGCTGTCCGCGCTCGTGCTGTTGCTGCTGAAGGCGCTCGTGCGCGTGCCGGCGCTGTACCAGGAGCCGAAGGGCAACAAGCCGCCGCCGTTCTGGATCCGCCTGCTGCTGATCCTCACCTGCACGGGCGTGTCGTTCGCGCACGGCTCGAACGACGGGCAGAAGGGCATGGGGCTGATCATGCTGATCCTGATCGGCGTGATGCCGACCGCGTATGCGCTGAACAAGGCCGTGACGCCCGATCAGACGAGCACGTTCGTCGCGGTGGCGCGCCACGCGTCGACGACGCTCGTCAAATACGTAGACCCGGCCGCACAGACGGCCGACCCGCGCGCCGATGTCGAGGCATACGTCCGCACGCACAAGCTGACGCCGGCGACGATTCCCGCACTGGGCAAGCTCACCGACACCATCGCCGACCAGGTCGCGCAGGCCGGCGGCATCTCGAGCGTGCCGCAGAACCTCGTCGACAACGTGCGCAACAACATGTACGTCGCGTCCGAGGCGATCCGGTTGATGGAGAAGGCGAAGGCGCCGGCGTTCTCGGTCGAGGACGCGAGCGCGCTCGAAGCGTTCAAGAAGCAGATGGACCGCGCGACGAAATTCATCCCGACCTGGGTGAAGGTCGCGGTCGCGATCGCGCTCGGCCTCGGCACGATGGTCGGCTGGAAGCGGATCGTCGTGACGGTCGGCGAGAAGATCGGCAAGTCGCATCTCACCTACGGGCAAGGCGCATCGGCCGAAGCCGTCGCGATGCTGACGATCGGGATGGCCGACGCCTACGGGCTGCCGGTATCGACGACGCACGTGCTCGCGTCGGGCGTGGCCGGCACGATGACGGCCAGCGGCGCGGGCCTGCGCTGGGATACGGTGCGCAACCTCGTGCTCGCGTGGGTGCTGACGCTGCCCGCCTCGATCGCGCTGTCCGCCGCCCTGTACTGGGTGCTGCACGGATTGTTCTGACCCGCGCCGGGGAGCGCGACGTCCGGCCGCGTGTTGCGCGTCCGGTCCCATCGATTTTCAATTCCACACAAGACGCTACCGATGGATATCAGTTTCTTCGATCCGAATCGCACCGCCAACGCGTCCGCGTGGCGCGTGCTGCCCAACCGCTGGGACGTGGTCGCGTTTCCGCTGATCATCGGCATACTCGCGATGGCGATCGTCGGCTTCCACCAGACGATGGCGCCGATCGGCGTGCTGCAGACGCAGAAGATCTCGCTCGATCCGTCGAATTTGCCCGAGTACGCGTTGCGCACCACGCTGAGGATGCTCGCCGCGATGATCGCATCGCTCGTGTTCACGCTCGTTTACGGCACGCTCGCCGCGAAAAGCCGCCGCGCCGGCATGGTGCTGATCCCGGTCCTCGACATCCTGCAGTCGGTGCCGGTGCTCGGCTACATCTCGTTTACCGTCACGTTCTTCCTCGCGCTGTTTCCGGGCCGCGTGCTGGGTGCGGAGCTGGCCGCGATCTTCGCGATCTTCACGAGCCAGGCGTGGAACATGACGTTCAGCTTCTACCAGTCGCTGCGCACGGTGCCGCGCGACCTGAGCGAAGTGTCGCGTGGCTTTCACCTGACGACGTGGCAGCGCTTCTGGAAGCTCGAAGTGCCGTTCTCGATGCCGGGGCTGATCTGGAACATGATGATGTCGATGTCGGGCGGCTGGTTCTTCGTCGTTGCGTCGGAGGCGATCACCGTCGGTAACCAGACCATCACGCTGCCGGGCATCGGCGCATATCTGGCTCAGGCGATCTCCGACAAGAACCTCGGCGCGGTGGGCTGGGTGATCGTCGCGATGTCGGTCGTGATCCTCGCCTATGACCAGTTCCTGTTTCGCCCGCTCGTCGCGTGGGCCGACAAGTTCCGGATGGAGAACACCGCGTCGGGCGATGCGCCGCAATCCTGGCTGCTCGACATGATGCGCCGCACGCACCTGATCCATCAGCTGCTCGTGCCGGCCGGCTGGCTGCTGTCGCAGGCCGCGCGGATTCCGCTGCGCTTTCCGTCGCTGAAAAGCACGCGTGCGCGCGGTGCAGCGTCGCGCGGCTCGTCGCGCATCGGCGACATCGTGTGGGGCGCGTTCGTGATCCTGCTGACGGTGTACGTCGTGTGGCGTGTCGTCACGTTCGTTGCGACCGGCGTGACGATGGGCGAAGTCGGGCACGTTCTCGTGCTCGGTCTCATCACGCTGCTGCGCGTGCTGGTGCTGATCGCGATCGCGTCGGTGGTCTGGGTGCCGCTCGGCGTGCTGATCGGGCTGCGCCCGGCGCTGGCCGAGAAGATCCAGCCGCTCGCGCAGTTCCTCGCCGCGTTCCCGGCGAACCTGCTGTTCCCGGTGTTCGTGATCGTGATCGTCCACTTCCACCTGAACGCTGACATCTGGCTGTCGCCGCTGATCGTGCTCGGCACGCAGTGGTACATCCTGTTCAACGTGATCGCCGGCGCGATGTCCTATCCGAACGACTACAAGGAAGCGACGAAGAACTTCCGCATCCGTGGCTGGCAGTGGTGGCGGCAGGCGATCCTGCCCGGCATCTTCCCGTACTACGTGACGGGTGCCATCACCGCATCGGGCGGCGCGTGGAACGCGAGCATCGTATCCGAGTTCGTGCAGTGGGGCGACACGAAGGTCGTTGCTCACGGCCTGGGTTCGTATATCGCGCAAACCACCGCCGCCGGCGATTTTCCGAAGATCATCCTGGGCATCGCCGTGATGTCCCTGTTCGTTACCCTGTTCAACCGTCTGCTGTGGCGTCCGATGTACGCCTATGCGGAATCCCGGCTCCGTCTCGATTGAGAGTAAGCGCGATGCAAAATTCGACCGTTATCAACGCCCCCGCCAAGACGTCCCAGCCGCTGCAGCCGCCGCGCCTCGGCGACGAAATCCTGCGCGTCGAGCACGTGAACCGCGGCTTCAACAAGACGCAGGGCGAACTGCTCGTGCTCGACGATGCGAACCTGTCGCTGCGCGAAGGCGAGATCGTCGGGCTGCTCGGCCGTTCCGGCTCGGGCAAGTCGACGCTGCTGCGCATCATCGCCGGGCTGATCGAGCCGACCGGCGGTGAAGTGACCTATCTCGGCCAGCCGCTGCGCGGCCCGGCCGAAGGCGTCGCGATGGTGTTCCAGACCTTCGCGCTGTTTCCGTGGCTCACCGTGCTGCAGAACGTGGAAGCCGGCCTCGAGGCGCTCGGCGTCGGCGCACGCGAGCGGCGCGAGCGTGCGCTGGCCGCGATCGACCTGATTGGTCTCGACGGCTTCGAGAACGCGTACCCGCGCGAATTGTCGGGCGGCATGCGCCAGCGCGTGGGTTTTGCGCGCGCGCTCGTCGTCGACCCGACGATCCTGCTGATGGACGAGCCATTCTCCGCGCTCGACGTGCTGACGGCCGGGACGCTGCGTACCGACCTGCTCGATCTGTGGACGCAGGGCCGGATGCCGATCAAGTCGGTGCTGATCGTTACGCACAACATCGAGGAAGCCGTGTTCATGTGCGACCGGATCCTCGTGCTGTCGTCGAACCCGGGCCGCGTGATCGCCGAGATCAAGGTGCCGTTCAAGCATCCGCGCAACCGGCTGGATACCGATTTCCGCAAGCTCGTCGACGACATCTACGCGAAAATGACCGCGCGCCAGACAAACGAGGCGACGAAGAAGGGGCTGGAGCTCGGCAGCTGGATGCCGCGCGTGTCGACCAACCTGATGGCCGGCCTGATCGAGACGCTCGCGATGGCGCCGTATCACGGCCGCGCGGACATGCCGGAAATCGCGCGCACGCTGCATCTGGAAGTCGACGAACTGTTCCCGATCGCCGAAGTGCTGCAGTACCTCGGCTTCGCGGACGTGCGGGAAGGGGACGTGTTCCTGACGCCGCCCGCACGCGTGTTCGCGGAATTCGGCACGCAGGAACGCAAGCTGATGTTCGCGGATCATTTGCTGAAGCACGTGCCGCTTGCTGCGCGTATTCGGAAGGTGTTGAACGAGCGGCCGGGCCATAGGGCGCCGCGCGTGCGGTTCGAGCAGGAGCTGGAGGATTTCCTGTCCGACGAAGCAGCCGAGGAAACGCTTGATGCAGTGATCGACTGGGGGCGTTACGGGGAGGTGTTCTCGTATAACGACAAGACCGAGGTGTTCAGTCTCGAGGATGTCGAGAGCTGACGCCTGCGCCCGAATGGCGAACGATCGTCATTCGGGCAAATCCCGCTGGTTAGTGTCCTGTCCGCCACCGCCGGAATTGAGATGCTCGATCTTCTCCATCCGCTGCCTTGCCATCTCCGGCAACTGGTTCGTCACACCGATCACGAGCGCTTCGGCGAGCGCGAGCGCGGGCACGTTGGTCTGCAGCATCGCGAACGGCTGCCCCTTGATCCGCAGCACGATCTCCGCGAATTCACCGATCGGCGAGTGCCATTCGTCCGTGATCAGCAACACGCGTGTGCCAAGTTGGTGAGCGGCCTGCGCGAACCGAATACTGTCCCGCTGATAACGGCGGAAATCGAAAATGACGAGCACATCGCCAGGCCCCATATCCGCCAACGCAACCGACGCAAGATTCACATTCGGTTCGACATACTGAACATGTGGCCGCGCATAGGTGAGCGTGAACGAAAACAGCGACGCGAGCGGTGCGGTGTAACGCCCGCCACCGCAAAAGACACGCACATCCGGATTGGCCAGCAGCGCCACCGCGGCGTCGAACGCCGCCGCATCGAGCCCTTCGATCGTGGTCGCCAGCGACTCGGACAGCCGCTGGAAAATTGCCGAATGACTGTCGCGCATGCCCGCGGGCGAGTGGAACGCATCCATCCGCGCGAGCGGCGAATTCATCGCCGTGTCGATCTCGCCATACAGCGCCTGCTGGAACGACGAGTAATTCGGAAAACCGATCCGGACGACGAAGCGAAACACGGTCGGGTCGCTCACTTCCGCCTGTTTGGCAAAGCTTGCAATCGGCCCGAGCCCGAGGCTCGGGTAGCGATCCAGCAACGCCTGCGCGACCTTCTGTTCCGACGGCGTAAAGCTATCCATCTGGGATAGCAGCAACGCCCTGATGCTCGTCCCCATCGGGCACTCCAACTCTCGTATCTGAATGACAAACGGCAGACGGGTGTCTGCCGGCGACTCCACGCATGTTAGCCGATCGACGTCAGGCAGACCGTGCACGCTCCGAAATTAGAGGGACGCATCGCACGGTGGACCGGCTCATCCAGCATTGTAATGAAACAAACATTGGCAAATGACCCATTCCGCGGATATTCGCTCTTTGTTCAGTGGTAACCCTAGGTTTTAGCGTAAAAAAGTGAGTGCTATGATCGCGGCCTCGCTGGAATGTATTGTTTATTACATTATCGGTTGACGCGTCGACATACCCCGATGCGGCGTCGCGTTCCGGCATGCCACGGTTTTTTTTGTCTGGAGGATCCCGTCATGAGGCGGCTCGTAGTACTCACCCTGTTGTCGGCCATGAGCGTGTGCGCGTTCGCCGCATCGGACCCCGCGGTCGAAGCGAAGAACGGCATGGTCGTTTCCTCGCAGCACTTCGCGTCGCAAATCGGCGTCGACATCCTGAAGGAAGGCGGCAACGCGGTGGACGCCGCAGTGGCGGTCGGCTACGCGCAGGCCGTGACCAACCCGTGCTGCGGCAACATCGGCGGCGGCGGTTTCATGACCGTCCACCTGGCCGACGGCCGCGACCGCTTCATCAATTTCCGAGAAACCGCACCGGCTGCGGCTTCCGCGAACATGTATCTCGATGCGAAGGGCAACGTCATTCCGGACGACAGCCTGTACGGCTATCGCGCGGTCGGCGTGCCGGGCACGGTCGCGGGCCTCGATCTCGCGCAGCGCAAGTACGGCAAGCTGACGCGCAAGCAGGTCATGGCGCCGGCGATCCGGCTCGCGCGCGACGGCTTCGTGCTGACGCGTGGCGATACGGACATCCTCGACACGACGATCGACCGCTTCAAGAAGGACCCGGATGCGGCCCGCATCTTCCTGCGGCCGGACGGCTCGCCGCTGCAGCCGGGCGATCGCCTGGTGCAGAAGGACCTGGCGCGCACGCTCGAACGTATCGCGGAGCAGGGCCCCGACGCGTTCTATCACGGCGAGATCCCGAAGATCGTCGAGGCCGCGGCCAAGAAGGGCGGCGGCCTGATCACGGCGGCCGATTTCGCATCGTACCGTGCGCAGGACATGGCGCCGCTGACGTGCACGTATCGCGGCTACGAGTTCGTGTCGGCCCCGCCGCCGAGCTCGGGTGGCGTGACGATGTGCGAGACGCTGAACATCCTCGAAGGGTATGACATGCGCAAGCTTGGCTACCATTCGGCCGCGGCGGTTCACTACATGACCGAAGCGATGCGCCATGCGTATGAAGACCGCAACACGCTGCTCGGCGACCCGAACTTCATCGACAACCCGGTCGCGAAGCTGACGAGCAAGGAATACGCGGCGCAGATCCGCAAGAGCATCCATTCGGATACGGCGACGCCGTCGGTCGACGTGCAGCCGGGCGTCGGCGTGCACGAGAAGCCGGAGACGACCCACTATTCGATCATCGACAAGGACGGCAACGCGGTGTCGACGACCTATACGGTCAACGGCCGCTTCGGCGCCGTGGTCATCGCGCCGGGCACGGGCTTCTTCCTGAACGACGAGATGGACGACTTCACCGTGAAGGTCGGCGCGCAGAACCTGTTCGGTCTCGTGCAGGGCACGCGCAACTCGATCGCGCCGGGCAAGCGTCCGCTGTCGTCGATGGCGCCGACCATCGTGAAGAAGGACGGCAAGGTGTTCATGGTGGTCGGCTCGCCGGGCGGCTCGCGCATCATCACGATCACGCTGCAGACGGTGCTGAACGTGATCGACTACGGGATGACGCCGCAGGATGCGGTCACCGCGCCGCGCATCCACCACCAGTGGCTGCCCGACGAGGTCTATTACGAAACCTACGGCCTGTCGCCCGACACGCTCGCGATCCTGCGCAACATGGGCTACAAGATGGTCGAGCAGACGCCGTGGGGCGCCGCCGAGCTGATCATGGTTGGCCTGGCGGGCACCGAAGCGGCGAGCCGCCAGAGTTCCGGGAACGATTCGTCCGTGTCCGGGAACGTGCGGGTCGGCTTCATCTACGGCTACAACGACCCGCGCCGTCCGGCCGGCTCGGCAATCGGTTACTGACCTGATCCGACCTGATCGCTTCAGCTGAATCGCTGCCCGCAACGGCGTTCGCCTTCGCGCGAATGCCGTCGCAACGGCAGTACGTCAGGTCGCGGCGATCCGCGAGCCTGACCGGCGCAGGCACCCGTGCCCGATATACCGGGCACGACCGGCTCGCCACGCGCGCGCCCCGGCACGGCACGGGAGCGCGCCTTTCATCCGTCAACTTCTTCCCGTGCGTCCAATTCCGATATGAACAAACGAATGTCCGCGGCAGGCTGGATCCTGCTCGCGATGGCGGCCGGCATCCTGATCGGCTACATGATCTTTACGCAGCTGCCTGACAAACAGTCGGCGGCGGAAATCGCCGGCTACATCTCGCTGGTGTCCGACGTGTTCCTGCGGCTGATCAAGATGGTGATCGGCCCGCTGGTGTTCTCGACGCTGGTCGTCGGCATCGCGCACATGGGCGACGCGTCGTCGGTGGGCCGCGTGTTCGTGAAAGCGCTCGGCTGGTTCGTCACCGCGTCGCTGATCTCGCTGCTGCTCGGCCTGCTGATGGCGAACCTGCTGCGCCCCGGTGAGAATCTCGGGTTGCCGCTGCCGGATATCGGCGCGTCCGCGCATCTCGCGACGTCCAAGTTCACGCTGAAGGATTTCGTCGGCCACATGGTGCCGAAGTCGATCGCCGAGGCGATGGCGAACAACGAGATCCTGCAGATCGTCGTGTTCTCGATGTTCTTCGGCGTGGCGCTCGCGTCGCTCGGCGAACGCGGCAAGATCCTCGTCGCGGCGATCGACCAGCTCGCGCACGTGATGCTGAAGATCACCGGCTACGTGATGAAGCTTGCGCCGCTCGCGGTGCTGGCGGCGATGGCGTCGACCGTCGCGATCAACGGCCTGTCGATCCTGCTGAAGTTCGCGGTGTTCATGGGCGACTTCTACCTGAGCCTGTTCCTGCTGTGGGGCACGCTGGTCGTGGCCGGCCTGTTGTTCCTCGGCCGCCGCGTGTTCAAGCTGCTGGTGCTGATCAAGGAAGCGTTCATGCTGTCGTTCGCGACCGCGAGCTCGGAAGCCGCGTATCCGAAGATCCTCGATGCGCTCGACCGTTTCGGCGTGCGCCGCAAGATCTCGAGCTTCGTGATGCCGATGGGGTATTCGTTCAACCTCGACGGCTCGATGATGTACTGCACGTTCGCGTCGCTGTTCATCGCGCAGGCCTACGGCATACACCTGTCGCTCGGCACGCAGGTCACGATGCTGCTGATCCTGATGCTGACGTCGAAAGGCATGGCCGGCGTGCCGCGCGCGTCGCTCGTCGTGATCGCCGCGACGCTGCACCAGTTCAACATCCCGGAAGCCGGGCTGCTGCTGATTCTGGGCGTCGATACGTTCCTCGACATGGGCCGTTCGGCCACGAACGCGGTGGGCAACTCGATCGCCAGCGCAGTGGTCGCGAAATGGGAAGGCGAGCTGATGCCGGAAGCCGAAGCCGAAGCGAATGCGGCGCGGCTGGATGCGGAAGCCGAAGCACGCATGAACGAGGCGGTTCGCGATACGGATCGCGTCACCCCTGCCTGAAGCGGGACCCCGGGTCGAATCCCGGGCTTTCAGGCCGCCTCGGCGGGGCGGGCCGCGTCGATGCACGCGGCCAGCACCATCGCGGCGGCGTTGCCCGGCGTCGAGCCGAGCAATTGCGGCGCATAGACGCTGTCGCCGATCTCGATCGGCTGCCCCGACAGCGCGCACACGCCGCGCTTGCGCGTGGTGAACAGCCGCCACTTCTGATAACCGTAGTGCCCGGTGCACGCGTCGCGCCATGAAATCATCACGGTGTCGGCCGTGGGCCGCTCGAGCACGCTGATGGACGGCTTGCTCGTCGCGTCCCACGACGGCAGCCGGTCGCGCGTGACGCTGCGCCGCCGCGGCACGCCCCACGAGACGGACGGCATGTCGAAGCTGCTGATCGCTGCGACGGTCATGAGCCAGGGCGCTAAACGGTTGTTCATGTCAGTTTTCCTCGAAACGTTATGCAACACCGCCACGCGCGGTATCACGAGAGCCGGATGCGCGGCTGCACGCAGCCGTTGATCCGTTCGGCGATCCACAGCAGGGTCGCCTTGGAGAAGCCGTGCAGCGCCTGCTGGTGCCGCCGGTACAGCATCAGGTGGCTGAACTGCGCGAAACGCCCCTGGATGAAGCCGCCGCGAAAGAACCCGAACTGCCCGAGCGTGCCGAACGCGTCGTAGTCGCTGATCGACACGAGCGCGCCGAAATCGTGGAACGCGAACGGCGGAATCGGCGTGCCGTCGAGCCATGCGGGCAGGTGCTTCGCGAGGTGCTCGGCCTGCTGGGTCGCGACTTGCGCGGTGGGCGGCAGCGGCCGTTCGTGGCCGTCGGGCAGCAGGCTCGCGCAGTCGCCGATCGCGAACACGTGCTCGTCTCCCGTGGCCTGCAGCGTCGGCCCGACGACGATCTGGTTCGCGCGATTCGTGTCGAGCCCGTCGAGCGCCTGCATGAAATCGGGCGCCTTCACACCGGCCGCCCACACCATCAGGTCCGCTTCCGCAAACGAACCGTCGCCGTAGTGAAAGCCGTTTGCGTCGGCCGACGTGACGCGGGTGGACGTCAGCACATGAAAGCCGATCTGTTCGAGCCGCCGCTGCGCCGATGCGGAAATCCGCGGCGGAAACGCGGCGAGGATGCGCGGGCCGCTCTCGAGCAGCGTGAGCTGCAGCCGCTCGCGCACCGTCGCGTCGCCGTACGCCTGTGCCACTTCCAGCAAGCGGCTCAGCTCCGCCGCGAGTTCCACGCCGGTCGCGCCCGCGCCGACGATCGCGACGCGGAACGGCTCGTCGCGCGCGATGCTGCGAAACACGCGCACCCGCAACGCCTCGTTGAAGGTCTCGGCCTGCTTCTGGCTGTCGATGAAATAGCAGTGCTCGCGCACGCCCGGCACGCCGAAATCGTTGGCCTGGCTGCCGAGCGCGAGGATCAGCACGTCGTATTCGAGTTCGCGCGCCTCGAGCACGAGTTCGCCGTCCTGCGAGCGGATCTCGCCGAGCTGCACGCGGCGGCGCGCGCGATCGAGCCCCGTCAGTTCGCCGGGCTGGTACGAATAGCCATGATCACGCGCATGGGCGAGGAAGATCACCTGCTGCTGCTGCACGTCGCGCGTACCGGCCGCGATCGTGTGCAGCATCGGCTTCCAGATGTGGGTCGGGCTGCGGTCGACGACGGTCACCTGGGCGCGCCCGGACCGGCCGAGGCGTTCGCCCAGGCGGGTGGCAAGCTGCAGTCCGGCGATCCCGCCGCCGACGATGACGATGCGTGTAGGGGTTGTCATGGATAAATCATCACGTGATGAATAAGGTATGATCCTAGCGCTTCCCGGCTTCGCGTGTCAACGGAGCGGGGCAGGTCACCCGGTGTTCGGCGTCGCTCGAGCGGGGCCGGAACAGGGGTACTCGAATCATTCAAGGAGAGCAGGAAGACGTGGCTGAAGTCACTGAGCGCGCGCCGGCCAAGCGGCGTATGCGAGGGCGGCCGCTGGCCGGGGCGTCCGTGGGGCCGGACGTGATATTGCGGGCTGCGCGCCGCACGTTTGCGAAGCGCGGCTACGACGCCACGAGCGTGCGCGAAGTCGCGCGCGAGCTGGGCGTCGACGCGGCGCTGATCGCACACCATTTCGGTACCAAGGAAACGTTGTGGCTGGCGGTCGTCGAGCAGATCGCCGAGCTGGCCGAGCCGATGTTCGACGCGCTGCGCGCGTTGCGCACGTCGCCGCTGCCGCAACGCGACCGTGTACGGCGCGCAATCGAGCTGTGTGTCGACCACGAGTTCGACGAGCCCGACCTGGGCATGTTCTTCTCAACGGCGGCGACCGAAGTGGGCGGGCGGCTCGACCGGCTGCAGGCGCGGCTCGTGCGTCCGTATTACGACGTGATGTTCCCGCTGCTGTCGGAGGCGGTAGAGGCCGGTGTGATCCGCCCGGTCGATCCGACGGTGCTGTTCTTCATGATCGCGAGCGCGATCGGCACGACTGTGTCATACAGTCACATGATGCTGGAGTACACGTCGCTGCCCACGCGGCAGGACGCGTTCCGGCAGGCCGTGGTGGACATTGCGTTCAACGTCATCGGCGGCTGAGCACGGCGCGCGTGACGCGCGCGGTCACGTCGCCAGCACCAGCCCCAGTTCGCGCACCGCGCTTCGTGCGGTCTCGCGCAACGCATCGACGAGCGGCGAGGGCGTCCGGTACGCGATCGCCAGCTCGTACGCGAGCGGGCTGCCCGCATCCTTCAGTTCGCGGAACGTAATGCCTTGCGGCTGCATCGGCACGAACAGGCGCGGCATCAGCGCGACGCCGATGCCGCCCGCGACGAGCCCGGCCGTCGTCTGCATCTGGCGCGGCTGCTGGACGATGCGCGGCGCGAAGCCGGCCTGCGCGCATGCGGTCACGATCAGCGCGTGCATGCCGGGCCCGTGGTGCGCGGCAAACATGACCCACGGTTCGTCCGCCAGTTCGGCAAGCGCGATGCGCTGGCGGCGTGCGAGCCGGTGACCGTCGGGCAGCGCGGCGACCATCCGGTCGCGCAGCAGCGGCTCGACGCGCACGTCGCCCGCATCGGCCACCGGCAGCACGACGAGGCCGACGTCCGTGCGGTCCTGGCGCAGCGCGAGTACCTGCTCGGCGGTTGTGCCTTCCTCGAGCTGGAAATCGACGTCCGGATGGCGTTCCTGGAACGCGCGGAGGATCAGCGGCAGCAGCGCGTTGACCGTGCTGTCGACGAAACGCAACCGTAGCGTGCCGCCGAGGCCGGCGCCCGCGCGGCGGGCCACGGCCACCGCGCGCTCGGCCTGTTCGAGCGCGCGCCGTGCTTCGAGCAGGAACGCGTCGCCGGCCGGCGTGAGCGCCGTGCCGCGGTTGTCGCGCTCGAACAGCACGACGCCCAGCTCGTCCTCGAGCTTGCGGATCGCCGCGCTGAGCGGCGGCTGCGCCATGTGCAGCCGCTCGGCCGCGCGCCGGAAGCTGAGCGTCTCGGCGATCGCGATGAATTGCCTGAACTGGCGTAGATCGATCATGCGATACCTTTCGCGTATCAGTGGATCATCGAATTCGTATTTTACCTATCACACTGCGCTGCCCAGAATGGTCTTGTCATCAACGGTCGACATTCGGGAGGGCAGGTCATGCCAGTGAGGGAACAGGAGCGAACGGCAATCGTCACGGGCGGGTCGAGCGGGATCGGCTTTGCGATCGCGCGCCGGCTGGTGGAAGACGGGTATCGCGTCGCGATCGTCGGGCGCGACGCGGCACGGCTGGAAGCGGCCGTCGCGCGGCTTGGCGGCGCGGCGATCGGGCAGACCGTCGACCTGAGCGTGAGACGGGAGGCGGAGGCGGCGGTGGCCGCGATCATCGAGCAGTGGTCTTGCATCGATGTGCTGGTCAACAACGCGGGGCTGACCGGCCGCGTCGGCGCGGATACCGAGGCGGGCGAGGCCGAGCGCGTGTGGGACGCCGTGCTCGACGCGAACCTGAAAAGCCTGTTCGTGACGACCATGGCTGTGCTGCCGCACCTGGCCGAGCGCGCCGCGAGGATCGTCAACATCGGTTCGATCGCGGCGCGCGCCGGCAGCCTGCTGCCGGGTGGCCTGGCGTACGCGGCGGCGAAGGCCGGCGTCGAAGGGTTCACCGTCGCGCTCGCGCGCGAACTCGGGCCGCGCGGCGCCACGGTCAATACGGTCGCGCCCGGCTATATCGCCGACACGCGCTTCTTCGGCGAAAGCGGCGTCGCGCCGGCCATTGCCGCGACGATCCGCGAGCAGACGCCGGCCGGCCGCGCCGGGCATCCGGACGATATCGCGGACGCGGTCGCGTGGCTCGCCGGGCCGCGTGCATCGTTCGTCACCGGTGCGACGATCGCGGTGAACGGCGGCTGGCGGGTCGGGTGACGCAATCTACCCAGGTGGCCGGATGCGGTGGCATCGCGCGCCACATCCGGCCTGCCGGTCATTCGATATCCACGGGCGGCTTGTCGCCGAGCCAGCGCCGCGCGCCGGGCCCGTTGCGGCCCGCGCGGTCTTCCGGGTTCGTCAGCTTGCAGCGCTTCAGCGACAGGCAGCCGCAGCCGATGCATTCGTCGAGGTTGATGTACAGACGCTGCAACTCCTCGATCCGGCTCGCGACGCGCTGCTTCCAGCCGCGTGACAGCCGCTGCCAGTCCTTGTTGCTCGGCGCGGTGTCCTCGGGGAGGCTGACGAGCTGCTCGGCGATCTCGTCGAGCGAATAGCCGATCTTCTGCGCGAATACGATGAACGCGATCAGCCGCAGCACCGCGCGCGAATAGTGGCGATGGCTCGAGCCGTTGCGGTGCGACTTGATGAGCCCGCGCGTCTCGTAGAACCGTAGTGTCGATGCCGGCACGCCGCTGCGTGCGGCCACTTCGCGGATCGACATCAGCGGCCATTTCGGTGTTTCCTGGATACCCATGTCGCCCCTCCGGGAAAACTTGACTTGAAGTTAACTTCAACTTTTATGCTACGCGGCAGTTTAACCCGTCGCGAGGCATCATGCTCTCCTTTTCCCTACGCAGGACGTCGCCTTTGGGCGCGGCCTGTGCACTGCTGCTGGCGTTGTCGGGCTGTCACGACGGCAAAGGCGCATCGTCGGCTCAATCCCTTCCCGAAGTCGGCGTCGCCACCATCGCACCGCGCACGATCCGCCTCGCGGACGAATTCAACGGACGCGTCGAAGCGGTCGACGCGGTCGAACTGCGGCCGCGCGTGAGCGGCTACCTGCAGCGCGTCGCCTACAAGGAAGGCGACCTGGTCGCGCAGGGCGCGCTGCTGTTCGAGATCGACCCGCGCCCTTACCGGATCGCGCTCGATCGCGCGAACGCGCAGCTGCAACGGGCCCGTGCGGCCGCGAGCCTCGCGAACGTGCAGCTCAAGCGCGTGCAGACGCTGATCGATGCGCATGCGACGTCGCAGGAAGAACTCGACAACGCGCGCGCCACGGCCGAGCAGGCGCGTGCGGACCTGCAGGCGGCCGACGCGGCCGTCGCCGACGCGAAGCTCAATCTCGGCTTCACCGAAGTGCGCGCGCCGATCGCGGGCCGCGTCGGCCGCGCGGTCGCCACCGTCGGCAACCTGGCGCGCGCGGACGACACGCTGCTGACGATGGTCGTGTCGCAGAACCCCGTCTACGTGTATTTCGACTGCGACGAACAGAGCTACCTGCGCTACAACGCGCGGCGCGCCGATCCGAAACATCGCGCGATCGGCGCCGATCCGGTGCGCGTGGGCCTCGCGAACGAGACGGGGTTCCCGCACGCGGGCACCGTCGACTTCCTCGACAACCGGCTCGATCCGCAGACCGGCACGATCCGCGCGCGCGTGCGGCTGCCGAATGCGGACCATACGTTTACGCCGGGCCTGTATGCGCGCGTGCAACTCGTCAGCGGTCACGACCAGGATGCGCTGCTCGTCGACGACAAGGCCGTGCTCACCGACCAGGACCGCAAGTACGTGTACGTGATCGGGCCCGGCGACAAGGCGCTGCGCCGCGACGTGACGATCGGCCGCGGGGTGGAGGGCGAGCGGATCATCGAGAAGGGGATCCAGGCGGGCGACCGCGTGGTCGTCGACGGGATGCAGCGGATCTACTATCCGGGCGCGCAGGTGAAGCCGAAGACGCTGCCCGCACGCGCCGACGCCGGTGCCGGCAATGACGCGGGCAACGGGCCGGGCAACGGCACGCAGGCCGTCGCCGTCGCCGATGCCGGCGCGCCGGCCGCGCAGTAACGGGAGACAGCCAATGGATTTCTCCCGATTCTTCATCGACCGGCCGATCTTCGCGGTCGTGCTGTCGATCGTCATCTTCGCGATCGGCCTGATCTCGATCCCGATGCTGCCCGCCGGCGAATACCCGGAAGTCGTGCCGCCGAGCGTCGTCGTGCGAGCGACGTATCCGGGCGCGAACCCGAAGGAGATCGCCGAATCGGTCGCCGAACCGCTGGAAGAGGCGATCAACGGCGTCGAAGGCATCATGTACATGAAGTCGGTTGCCGGGTCGGACGGCAGCCTGCAGGTGGTCGTCACGTTCCTGCAGGGCGTCGATCCCGACACGGCCGCCGTGCGCGTGCAGAACCGCGTGAGCCAGGCGCTGTCGCGCCTGCCCGACGAGGTGCGCCAGTACGGCGTGACCACGCAGAAGCAGTCGCCCACGCCGCTGATGTACGTGAGCCTCTATTCGCCGGACAACAGCCGCGATTCGCTGTACCTGCGCAACTACCTGACGCTGCACGTGAAGGACGAGCTGTCGCGGCTCACGGGCGTCGGCGACGTCGGCCTGTCCGGTTCCGGCGACTATGCGATGCGGCTGTGGCTCGACCCGAACCGGCTCGCGTCGCGCGGGCTGACCGCGAGCGATGTGATTGCCGCCGTGCGCGAGCAGAACGTGCAGGTGTCGGCCGGCCAGCTCGGCGCGGAGCCGTCGCCGAAGAAGAACGACTTCCTGCTGTCGATCAACGTGCGCGGCCGGTTGCGCACGGCGCAGGAGTTCGGCGACATCGTGCTGCGCACCGGCGACGACGGGCAGGTCGTGAAACTGTCCGACGTCGCGCGCGTCGAGCTCGGCGCGGGCGACTACACGCTGCGCTCGTATTTCAACGACAAGCCATCGGCGGTGGTCGGGATCTTCCTGTCGCCGGGCGCGAACGCGCTCGAGGTCGCGAAGGCCGTGTATGCGAAGTTCGACGAACTGTCGAAGCGCTTCCCGCCCGGCGTCGCGTACCGGCCCGTGTGGGATCCGACGGTGTTCGTGCGCGAATCGATCCGCGCGGTGCAGCACACGCTGATCGAGGCCGTCGTGCTGGTCGTGCTCGTCGTGATCCTGTTCCTGCAGACGTGGCGCGCGTCGATCATTCCGCTCGTCGCCGTGCCCGTGTCGGTGGTCGGCACGTTCGCGTGGCTCTACCTGCTCGGCTATTCGATCAACACGCTGACGCTGTTCGGGCTCGTGCTGGCGATCGGGATCGTCGTCGACGATGCGATCGTGGTCGTCGAGAACGTCGAGCGCAACATCGCGCAGGGCCTGAGCCCGCGCGACGCCGCACACCAGGCGATGCGCGAGGTGTCGGGGCCGATCGTCGCGATCGCGCTCGTGCTGTGCGCGGTGTTCGTGCCGATGGCGTTCATGTCCGGCGTCACGGGCCAGTTCTACCGGCAGTTCGCGGTGACGATCGCGATCTCGACGGTGATCTCCGCGATCAACTCGCTGACGCTATCGCCCGCACTCGCCGCGAAGCTGCTCCGTCCGCACGATGCGCCGAAGGATGCGCTCACGCGCGGGCTCGATCGCGCGTTCGGCTGGCTGTTCCATCCGTTCAACCGCTTCTTCGACCGCAGTTCCGATCGCTATCACGGCTTCGTCGGCCGCACGCTGAAGCGGCGCGGCGTGGTGTTCGCGGTCTATGCGGCGCTGCTCGCGGCCACCGCGCTGCTGCTCAACGCGGTGCCGGGCGGCTTCATCCCCGTGCAGGACAAGCTGTACCTGTTCGCGGGCGCGAAGCTGCCGGAAGGCGCGTCGCTCGCGCGCACCAGCGAGGTGACCGAGCAGATGACGAAGATCGCGCTCGGCACCGACGGTGTCGAAATGATGCCGGCGTTTGCCGGGCTGAATGCGCTGCAGGGCGTGAACACGCCGAACATCACGAACTCGTACGTGATCCTGAAGCCGTTCGACCAGCGCCACCGCAGCGCCGCGCAGATCAATGCGGACCTGAACGCGCGCTTCGCGGCCATCGGCGGCGGCATCACCTATGCGCTGATGCCGCCGCCGATCCAGGGCCTCGGCAACGGCTCGGGCTACTCGCTGTACCTGGAGGACCGCGGCGGGCTCGGCTACGGGGCCTTGCAGAACGCGCTCACCGCGTTCCAGGGCGCGGTCGCGAAGACGCCGGGGATGAGCTACCCCGTCAGTTCGTACCAGGCGAACATCCCGCAGCTCGAGGTGAAGGTCGACCGGTTGAAGGCGAAGGCGCAGGGTGTCGCGCTGACCGACCTGTTCAGCACGCTGCAGGTCTATCTCGGCTCGATGTACGTGAACGACTTCAACCTGTTCGGCCGCGTGTACCGCGTGATGGCGCAGGCGGATGCCGGCCACCGGCAGACGGCCGCCGACATCGCGAACCTGCGCACGCGCAACGCGAAGGGCGAGATGGTGCCGATCGGCTCGATGGTGACGGTGGCGCCCGCATACGGGCCCGACCCGGTCGTTCGCTACAACGGCTATCCGGCCGCGAACCTGATCGGCGATGCCGATCCGAAGGTGATGTCGTCGTCGCAGGCGATCGAGAAACTGCAGCAGATCGCGAAGGACGTGCTGCCGCCGGGCATCACGCTCGAATGGACCGACCTCAGCTACCAGCAGGTCACGCAGAGCAACGCGGCGATCGTCGTGTTCCCGCTCGCGGTGATGCTCGTGTTCCTGGTGCTCGCGTCGCTGTACGAGAGCTGGACGCTGCCGCTCGCAGTGATCCTGATCGTGCCCGTGTGCATTTGCGCCGCGCTGTTCGGCGTGTGGCTGTCGGGCGGCGACAACAACGTGTTCGTGCAGGTCGGTCTCGTCGTGCTGATGGGGCTGGCGTGCAAGAACGCGATCCTGATCGTCGAGTTCGCGCGCGAGCTCGAAATCCAGGGCAAGGGCGTGATCGAAGCCGCGCTCGAAGCGTGCAAGCTGCGGCTGCGCCCGATCGTGATGACGTCGGTCGCGTTCATCGCGGGCTCGGTGCCGCTGCTGATCGGCGGCGGCGCGGGCAGCGAAGTGCGCGCGGCCACCGGCATCACCGTGTTCGCGGGGATGCTGGGCGTCACGCTGTTCGGGCTGTTCCTGACGCCCGTGTTCTATGTGGCGATCCGCAAGCTCGCGGGCGGCACGCCGGCCGTGTGGAGCGAACACCACGGCACCCTCGAAGGAGAAAACCGATGAGCGCCGCTTTTCGTCTTTCCGCGCTCGCGATGTCGGTGACGCTCGCCGCGTGCGCGGTCGGCCCCGATTTCAAGCGACCCGACACGGCTACGGCCGCGCGGTTCGCGCGCGATGCGCGTTCGGCGGCGCCGTCCGGTACGACGCTGGATACGCCGCCCGACGCGTCGGCCGATGCCGATGCCGCGTTCTGGCGCGGTTTCGGCGATCCGGTGCTGACGCAGCTGATCGACACGGCGCTCGCGGCGAACCAGGACCTGCAGGTCGCCGTGTCGCGCTACGACGCATCGAATGCGCTGCTGTCGCAGGCCACGTTCGATCGTTACCCGACGATCACCGCGAGCGGGCAGATCGGCCATCAACTGATGAGCAAGGACCAGGCGTTCGGCGCGCCGCGCAGCCAGCGCGATACGCCGACGTCCAGCGTCGGGATCAATGCGGCGTGGGAGCTCGACCTGTTCGGCCGCGTGCGTCGTTCGATCGAGTCGCAGCGTGCGGAAACGGCCGCCAGCGCGGCGGACGTGCGCGCAGTGCGCGTCGCGATCGCCGGCGAGGTGGCGAGCACGTACGTCGACCTGCGCGGCTCGCAGGAGCGGCTGCGGATCGCGCGCGAGAACGCCGACAACCAGAAGCAGACGCTCGCGCTGATCAATGCGCGCGTCGGCGCAGGGCGCGGCTCCGAACTCGATGCGGCGCGGGCGCGCGCGCAGTACGAATCGACGACGTCGCGGATTGCCGTGTACGAAGCGGCGATCGGCGTTGACGAGCACCGGCTCGCGGTGCTGACCGGGCAGACGCCGGAGGCGCTGATCGGCCGCTTCGATCTCCCGAAGGCCGCCGCGTCGGCGGGCACACCGGTGCCGCTGCCGGCGCTGGCCGCCGACATCGATCCCGGCACGCCCGGCGACCTGTTGCGGCGGCGGCCCGACGTCGCGGCCGCCGAGGCGCGGCTGCACGCGGCGACCGCACGCGTCGGCGTCGCGACGGCCGACCTGTTCCCGCGCTTCACGCTGTCGGGGCTGCTGGGCAGCGCGACGAGCAGCTACGGGTTCTTCCGCGCGGGCAGCGACACGAACCTGATCGCGCTCGGCATCGACTGGTCGTTCCTCGACGTCGGCCGCGTGCGTGCGCGGATCGCGGCGAGCGATTCGGAAGCGGCCGGGCAGCTCGCGCAGTACCGGCAGACCGTGCTCGGGGCGCTGGAGGAAACGGAGAACGCGCTGCTGCGCGCTGCGCGCACGCGTGACGAGACGGGCCATCTCGTGCAGGCCGCGACCGACAGCGCGCGTGCCGCACAACTGGCGCAGGCGCGCTTTTCGGCGGGCGCGATCGACTACTACGAAGTGCTCGACGCGCAACGCACGCTGCTGCAGGCGCAGGATGCGGCGGCCGACGGGCAGATGCGCAGCGCGGCGTCGACGGTGGCGCTGTACAAGGCGCTGGCGGGCGGCTGGCCGTCGGGAACGGGGCAGGGCCCGCAGCAAGGCCCGCTCGCGCAGGCGGGGCAGTAGCGCGGGCAGGACGGTGGCGCTGCAGGCCGGGCCATCCCGCCTGCGGCGCACCGCGTGACTACACGCTGGCCGGATCGACCTTGTCGATGTCGATGTCGTAGCGCCGGATGGCTTCGCCGACGCGTGCACGCGGTATCACGCCGTCGTCGGCGAGCGCCTTCAGCGCCGCGATCACGATGAAGTGCCGATCGACCTCGAAGAACGTGCGCAGCGCGTCGCGCGTATCCGAGCGGCCGAAGCCGTCGGTGCCGAGCGACACGAAGCGCCGGCCGTCGACGAACGCGCGGATCTGGTCACCGACGATCTTCATGTAGTCGGTCGCGACCACCACCGGCCCCGTGCGGCCGTCGAGGCATTGCTGCACGTACGGCACGCGCGGCGCCTGCTCGGGATGCAGCAGGTTCCAGCGTTCCGCGGCGAGCCCGTCGCGGCGCAGCTCGTTCAGGCTCGTCGCGCTCCATACGTCACTCGACACGCCGAAGTCCTGCGCGAGCAGGTCGCTCGCGGCGATCACTTCGCGCAGGATCGCGCCGCTGCCCATCAACTGCACGTGCGGCGCATCGGCCGCGTGCGACGTGCCTTCGCGCAGCAGGTAAAGCCCCTTGAGAATGCCGGCTTCCGCGCCGTCCGGCAGCGCCGGATGCGGATAGTTCTCGTTGAGCAGCGTGATGTAGTAGTACACGTCCTCCTGTTCCGCGAACATCCGCCGCAGGCCATCGCGCACGATCACCGCGAGTTCGTACGCATAGGTCGGGTCGTACGATACGCAGTTCGGAATCACCGACGACAACACGTGGCTGTGCCCGTCGTCGTGCTGCAACCCTTCGCCCATCAGCGTCGTGCGGCCCGACGTCGCGCCGAGCAGGAAGCCGCGCGTACGTGCGTCGCCGGCTGCCCACGCGAGATCGCCGACGCGTTGCAGCCCGAACATCGAATAGAAGATGTAGAACGGAATCGTCGGCAATCCATGATTGCTGTACGCGGTGCCGGCCGCGATCCACGACGCGATCGCGCCCGATTCGTTGATGCCTTCCTGCAGGATCTGCCCGTCCTTCGCTTCCTTGTAGTAGCTGAGCTGGCCGGCGTCCTGAGGCGTATAGAGCTGGCCGAGATGCGAATGGATGCCGATCTGGCGGAACAGGCCCTCCATCCCGAACGTGCGCGATTCGTCCGGCACGATCGGCACGACGAGCTTGCCGAGTGCCGGATCCTTCAGCAGCGTGCCGAGGATGCGCACGAACGCCATCGTCGTCGACAGGCCGCGCTCGCCGCTGTCCTTGAGCTGACCGTCGAACGCGGCGAGCGGCGGCACCGGCAGCGGCGCCACGGTGCTGAAGCGGGCCGGCACGTGGCCGCCGAGTGCGGCACGGCGTTCGGCGAAGTAGCGTGCCTCGGCGCTGCCCGGCTCCGGCTTCAGGTAGGGCAGTTCGTCGAGCTGCGCATCGCTGACCGGCAGCGCGAAGCGGTCGCGAAACGCGCGTACGGCATCCGCGCTCATCTTCTTCAACTGGTGGTTCACGTTCTGGCCTTCGCCGGCTTCGCCCATCCCGAAGCCCTTGACCGTCTTCGCGAGCACGACGGTCGGCCGTCCGTCCGCGCGCATCGCCTGCGCATAGGCCGCATGCACCTTTTCCGGATCGTGGCCGCCGCGTGCCAGTTTCCAGATGTCGTCGTCGGACAGGTCCGCGACGAGCTCGAGCAGTTCCGGATACTTGCCGAAGAAATGCTCGCGCACGTACGCGCCGCTCTGCGACTTGAAGGTCTGGTAGTCGCCGTCGACGCATTCCATCATGCGCTGGCGCAGCAGGCCCGTCGTGTCGCGTTCGAGCAGGCGATCCCAGCTGGCGCCCCAGATCACCTTGATGACGTTCCAGCCCGCCGCACGGAACGTGCCTTCGAGTTCCTGGATGACCTTGCCGTTGCCGCGTACGGGGCCGTCGAGGCGCTGCAGGTTGCAGTTGACGACGAAGATCAGGTTGTCGAGCCGTTCGCGCCCGGCGAGCGAGATCGTGGCGAGCGATTCCGGCTGGTCCATTTCGCCGTCGCCGAGGAATGCCCAGACCTTGCGGCCCTGATGCGCTTTCAGCCCGCGATATTCGAGGTAGCGCATGAAGCGCGCCTGATACGCGGCCGTGAGCGGCCCGAGTCCCATCGACACGGTGGGGAATTGCCAGAAATCCGGCATCAGCCGCGGATGCGGATACGACGACAACCCGTCGCGTCCCGCTTCGCGGCCGGTTTCGCGGCGGAAGTTGTCGAGTTGCGCGTCCGTGATGCGGCCTTCCAGGTATGCGCGGCCATAGATGCCGGGCGCCGAATGCCCCTGGATGTAGACCATGTCGCCGTCGAAGGTGTCGGTGCGGCCGCGGAAGAAGTGATCGAAGCCGACGTCGTACAGTACCGCGGCCGACTGGTAAGTCGCGATATGCCCGCCGACGTTCGAATGGCGTCCGGCGCGCAGCACCATCACCATCGCGTTCCAGCGGATCATCGCGTTCAGGCGCCGCTCGAGCGCAAGATCGCCCGGATAGGCCGGCTGCCGTTCACGCGGCACCGTGTTCACGTACGCGGTCGTCACGCGGCCGTGCAGGTCGCCGTGGCGTGCCGCGTCGAGGTCGGAAAGCTGGTCGAGCAGGTAGTGCGCGCGCGGGCGGCCTTCGAGCGCGATCACGGATTCGAGCGCATCGAGCCATTCGCGGGTTTCCTGCGGGTCGATGTCGGGTAGCGCGAGAGGTGCGGTCATGCAATGTCTCCAGAAGCATAAGGCTGCGCGGGGCGACGGTCGTGGCGCCGCGTCGCGCGACGGAACGCCCGCCGATCGGCAGGCATATAGTTGCAATTGCAATCGTATGAAGGCAATTGTTATCGAGGTAAAATTTAATTGCAACTGCAATTCAACGAGAGGAACGACCTGACATGAGCGCACCCGAACCCGATCTGTGGTTCTCGTTCGTCCGCGCGCACCGGACGATGATTCGCGAGATCGAGCGCCGCCTCGCGGCGGCCGGCCTGCCGGCCTATGCGTGGTACGACGCGTTGTGGGGGCTCGAAAGCGGGCCCGACGGCACGCGCCGTATGCACGAGCTGGCCGACGTGCTCGCGATCGAGCGCTACAACCTCACGCGGCTCGTCGACCGGCTCGAACAGGAGGGGCTCGTCACGCGTGCCCGTTCGGCGGACGACGGCCGCGCCGCCTATGCGAGCATCACCGACAAGGGGCGGACGCTGCGCAAGAAGATGTGGAAGGTGTACCAGTCGACGGTCGCGGAACTCTTCCTCGATCAGTTCGGCGGCAAGGAGCAGGCGACGATAGCCGCCGCGCTCGATCGTGCGACCGCCGCGGCGCGTGAGGCGGGAGCCGACGCGAAGTAGCGGCGGCCAGCCCGCGCGTCAGTCGCTCGCATAGCGGCGCATCGCCTGCGCGGCCCAGTCGGCCGGCACGCGGCCGTCGTCGGCCAGCAGGCGAAGCGCGACCGCGGCAATCCAGCGCGCACTCGGCACGCGCGTGCCGGGGCCCGGGCCGGCCAGATCCGCGCCGAGCGCCGCGAAGCGGGCCGGTACGAACGCGCCGATCTGCGCGGCGACGTGCCTCGCATAGCCCGTCACCGCGAGCACCGGCGTGCGGCTGTCGCCGAAGCATCGGCGGACATGCGCGATCTGCGGTTCGTCGTGCGGATGCAGCAGGTTCCACCGGTCGGCTGCATGACCGTCGCGGGCGAGCTGCGTGTAGCTCGGGCAGCTCCAGATCGTCGAATCGATGCGCCATTCGTCGTGCAGCAGGTCGGCCGCCTCCATCACCTGCGCGAGCGTGCTGCCCGCGCCGCACAGCCGGATCTGCGCAGCCGCGCCGGCCGCCGCGCGACGGCCGGCCCGCACCATGCCGCTGAACGCATCGCGGGCCGCTTTGGCCGACAGCGGTTTCGCATCGGGCACGAGATCGCCGTGGCTCGCCAGGTAACAGAATCCCGGCTGGCCGGCGACATAGAGCGTGCGCAGCGCGTGGCGCAGGATCGCGATCGCCTCGTGGCCCGACGCCGGATCGTACGGCGTGCACGCGGGGTTCGCGGCCAGCCAGTGCGGGACGTCGGGCGTCACGCCTTTCGGCCAGGACGACGCGACCGTTTCGGCATCGTTGACGAAGATCCCGCGATCGATGGTTTCGACCGACGCCAGCCGCAGCCGGTCGGTCGCGCGCGCATGCAGCAGGTACAGCAGCGGCTTCTCGAACCGCTTGCGCGCATCGAGAAACCGTAGCGGCCATGCACTGATGCGGCGATGTGCGTCCGCGTCCGCAGACGGCTCCCGCGCATCGGCGCGCACGATCCAGACACGTTCCGATGTCGCCGCATCGCGTTCGAGGCAATCGGCGGCCGCGCGCATCGCGCCGAGCGGCGACACCGAACGGCCACGCGGCGCGAGCCGCTGCGTGATCAGCCTGTCGAGGCAGGCCGCCGCGGCGCGGCGGGTGTCGGGTGTCCGTACGGGCGGACCGGATCGCGCAGTCTGCATGTCCCTCCTTCGAGTACTGGCATGTCACCAGGGTTATCGGTTCCGGCATAGGATTGCAATTGCAACGATTGTAGTTGCAACGATAACCGGAAGACAAGGACCGACATGATCTCGACGCATCCCCTCACGTTTTATACGGCCAACACGCCGAACGGGCACAAGATCGCCATTTACCTCGAAGAGGCCGGGCTCGCATACGACTGCGTGCACGTGAATCTTTCCGCCGGCGAACAGCGCAGCGCGGCGTTTCTCGCGATCAACCCGAACGGCAAGATCCCGGCCATCGTCGACCACGACGCCGGGCTGACCGTGTTCGAATCCGGCGCGATCCTGAGCTATCTCGCCGCGAAGACGGGCGTTCTGCATCCCGACACGCTGGCCGAGCGCACGGCCGTCCAGCAATGGCTGCACTTCCAGATCGGCGGAATCGGGCCGATGCTCGGCCAGCTCTGGTGGTTCCTGCATGCATCGAAGACGGTCAATGCGCAAGCGCTCGAGCGCTACCGGAACGAGGCGCGGCGTCTCTATGGGGTCGTGAACGGCCGCTTGGCGGAATCGGCGTATCTCGCGTCGCCGCGCTACTCGATCGCCGACATCGCCGCGTTTCCGTGGCTGCGCGCGGCGCCCGAACTCGATCTCGATCTGGCCGATTACCCGCACGTCGAGAGCTGGCTCGCCGGCATCGAGGCGCGGCAAGCCGTTCAGCGGGGCCTGATCGCATGCCGCGCGCCGGCGGCGGAGGGCGCGCACTGACCTCGCATCGCCCGCGCCGTAAGGATGGCGCGGGCGCCGGCCGCTGGCCTGCCGGGAAACATTGTTCTCCTTCGTCGTAAACGTCTCGAATGCGTGATATTTGCGCCGCGCGATCCGGTTTAGAGTGGCCGCGAATCGATGACGATGTGTCGTATCGCCGCAGCACCGGGCGGTACAGACGCACCAGAGGAGTGGAGACAAATGAGTGAAGGTAGGATTACGCAGGTCGAGTCGTTCGGTTTCGAGCGCATTCCCGATGCATCGCGCTATGCGCGGCCGATCGATCTGTTCAGGTTGCTGTTCGGCGGCTGCAATACGTTTTCAACATCGGTGCTCGGCAGCTTTCCCGTGCTGGTCGGGCTGTCGTTCAAGGCGGGTGTCTGCGCGATCGTGCTCGGCGTGCTCGCCGGCACCTGCATCCTCGCGCCGATGAGCCTGTTCGGCCCGTGCAACGGGACGAGCGACCCGGTGTCGTCGGGCGCGCATTTCGGCATCCACGGCCGGATCGTCGGCTCGTTCCTCGCGCTGCTCACGTCGATCGCGTTCTTCTCGCTCGCGGTGTGGAGCTCGGGCGATGCGCTCGTCGGTGGCGCGCACGACATGGTCGGCGTGCCGGTCAACGGCTTCACGCTTGGCGCGGCGTACATGGTGTTCGCGGTGCTCGTGCTGATCGTCTGCATCTACGGCTTCCGCTTCATGCTGTGGGTCAACAAGATCGCCGTGTGGGCCGCGAGCGTGCTGTTCGCCGCGGGCCTGTTCGCGTTCGCCGGCCTGTTCGACATGAGCTATGCCGGCACGGTGCAGCAGGGCAGCGCGGGCTTCCGGGCCGCGTTCGTCGGCGCGGTGCTGGTGGCGCTGAGCAACCCGGTATCGTTTGCGTCGACGCTCGGCGACTGGGCGCGCTACATCCCGCAGAACACACCGAAGCATCGCGTGATGGGCGCCGTGTTCGCCGCGCAGATCGCGACCTTCGTACCATTCTTCTTCGGCCTCGCGACCGCGACGATCATCGCGACGAAGGCGCCCGCGTTCATCGCGTCGAACGACTACGTCGGCGGGCTGCTCGCGATCTCGCCGCGCTGGTTCCTGTTGCCGATGTGCCTGATCGCGATCATCGGCGGGATGTCGACCGGCACGACCGCGCTGTATGGCACCGGCCTCGACGTGTCGAGCATGTTCCCGCGCCTGCTGAACCGCGTGCGTGCGACGCTGCTGATCGGCACGATCGCGATCGCGTTCATCTTCGTCGGTCGCTTCTGGTTCAACCTCGTCGAAAGCGTCGCGACGTTCTCGACGCTGATCGATACGTTCAGCTGCCCGTGGATGGCGATCATGGTGATCGGCTACGTGACGCGGCGCGGCTACTATCTCGCGGACGACCTGCAGGTGTTCAACCGCGGGCTGCGCGGCGGCCACTACTGGTTCACGCACGGCTGGAACGTGCGCGCGATGGGCGCGTGGCTGCCGGCCGCGTTCGTCGGGCTGTCGTTCGTGAACCTGCCGGGGCAGTTCGTCGGGCCGCTCGGCAACCTCGCGGGCGGGCTCGATCTCAGCGTGCCGGTGTCGCTGGTGGTGGGCGGCGTGCTGTATTTCGTGCTGCTGACGTTGTATCCGGAACCGGATGGCGTGTACGGTCCGCACGGGCGACGCTTCGTGCGTGGCGGCGGGCAGGCGGCGCGCGGCAATGGCGTACCGGCGATCCAGCCGAAGGGATAAGAGCGGCGCGTGGTGTGTCGCTTCGCAAATGACGATGCCGCCGCGCGGGAGAGCTGTCGGCGGCATCGTCGTTTTCGGGCGGGTGGGTGCCAGCGGGGCGGCTGTACGCTCCACGCAGCGCCTCGAAAGTGCAAACGAAGACGCCCACCAGGTTGGTGGGCGCGCGTCGACCCGGATACGGTTCAGTGGAACGAACTGCCGGCGAGCATCCCGCCGTCGACGATGTATTCCGACCCGGTGCAATACGCGGATTCGTCGGACGCGAGGAACAGCACGAGATTGGCCACCTCATCGGGCTTGCCGATGCGCGCGATCGGCAAGCCGCTGTAGATCGACGACGGATCGAAATCCGCGAACTCGGGCGGACGTGCCATCACCGTATCGATGCCGCCCGGATGCACCGAGTTCACGCGAATGCCGTAGCGGCCGAATTCGAGCGCGGCGGCCTTCGTCATTCCGCGCACCGCGAACTTGCTCGATACGTATGCGCTGCCGCCCGCGACGCCCTCCATCCCGGCCGTCGACGACACGTTGACGATCGAGCCACCGCCCGCCGCCTTCAGCGCGCCCAACGCCGACTTCATGCCGAGCCAGCAGCCGACCTGGTTCACGTCGATCACCTTGCGATAGTCGTCGAGCGAGCACGCTTCGATCGGCACGAGCTTCAGGATCGCCGCGTTGTTCACGAGGATGTCGAGGCGGCCGAACTGCGCGAGCGTCGCATCGACGGCAGCCTGCCAGTCGGCTTCGCGGGTCACGTCGAGATGCTGGAAACGTGCGGCGTCGCCGAGTTCGGCCGCGACGCGCTGGCCGGCTTCGTCCAGCACGTCGGCGATCACCACGCGTGCGCCTTCGGCGACGAATCTGCGCGCTTCCGCTTCGCCCTGGCCGCGGGCACCGCCCGTGATCAGCGCCACCTTGCCTTCGAGTCGTTTCAATCTGTTTGCTCCTGTGAGTGAGAGGGGCGCGCGGGGCCGCTCACGCGGAGGCGGCCGCCGCGTCAATGATGCGAACCGGATCGGCGCCGTTCCATGCACGGGCCTCGGCGATGCCGCGCGCGATCATGTCGCGCATGCCGGCGCCTTCGATCACTTCGACGCGCACGCCGGGATCGTCGGCGTCGTCGAGATAGGCGACACGCGTGGCCGCGTTGCGCGCGTCGAACACGACACGCAGGCCGCGGCCCGTGAGCTGCGCGAGCGCGGCATCGAGATCGTCGACGACCCACGCGACGTGATGCAGCCCGACGAGCGGCTGGCCGTGCGCATCGCGGTACGGCGAGCGCGCCTCGTTCGTCACGTGAATCAGTTCGATCTGCAGATCGCCGCGATACGCGAGCCCGACGTCCATCGTGACCGTCACGGGTTCGCCGAGATGGAAGCCGTCGAGGCGCACGTGGCGGAATACGGTCCACGGGCCCACGTCGTGGCGTTTGCGCCAGCGTGCGATGCTGCGGTCGAGATCCGCGACCACGTAGCCGATCTGGTCGATGGGGCCGAGCATAGGATCGTTCATGGCGTCTCCGTGGCGGGCACACGTGGGCGTGCCGCGCGATGAATGACGGCCATGATCGCAACAAAGCGCGCGCGGCGTGCCGTCCAAACGGATGAGCCGGGGCGCTTCGTCGTGGCGTGGTGGGCGGGTGGGTGCGCCAGGCGCGACGATGCAGGAATGCGAAGCGGATCGGAGAAGGCGCGCTTCCGGCCGGGCGATCAGCGCGTTACCGCGCGTTCGGCCCCTTGACCGTCAGCCGGCACACGGTTGCCAGCGCAAGCAGGTTCGGGTCGCGTTCGCGCCGGTGCAGGAAGCTCAAGCCGATCGTCTGGCGGATCGTCGGCCCGGCGAGCGGCACGAGCGCGATCTTGTGCGCGAACAGGTCGTGCACGCGGCCGGGCAGCAGCGAGCAGCCGACGCCGCCCGACACGAGGTTGATCAGCGAGAAGATGTCGCCCACCCGCATCACGACGTTCGGCGTGACGCCGGCCGAACGAAACGCTTCCGTGAAGCCATGATGCGTCGCGAAGCCTTCGCCGAGCGACACGAACGGCGCGTCGCCGCACGCGCACAGGTCGATGGCATCGTGCCGCGCGTACGGCGAGTCGATCGGCGCGGCGAAGAACATCTCGTCCTCGAACAGCGCGATCGATTCGATCTCGGCATCCGGTTCGGGCAGCGCCATCAGCGTCGCGTCGATCGCGCCTTGCCTGAGCTTGTCGAGCAGGTCGGCGTTCGAGCCGAGCACGAGTTCGGCCTGCAGCTCGGGGCGGCGCTCCTTCAGCGCGATCACCACTTCGGGCACGGTGCGGATTGTCAGCGAGTAGAGCGAACCGATCTTCAGTTGGCCGGCGCCGTAGCCGGCCGCCTCGCGCGTCGAGCGGATCCCGTCCGTCATCGTCTTGAGCACTTCGCCCGCGACTTCGGCGAGCACCTGCGCGGCGTCGGTCGGAATCAGGTTCCGCCCCTCGTGGCGAAACAGCGCGCAGTGCATCCCTTCCTCGAGCGTGTGCAGCGCGCGGTGCACGCTGACCGTGCTGACGCCCAGCGCCTCGGCGGCTTTCGCGAGGCTGCCCGCTTCCATGAAGGCGAGCAGCACCTCGAGCTTGCGGAACGTGATCTCTTCGTTGATGCGGTTGCGCATGGTGCGGGCGGCGGGAAGGGCGGCCGACGATTCTGCCGCAGAACCGGGGCAGCAACAATGCGCGGATTTCCGGGGTTTCCGCGTGGCGGCGCCCGGCGGGGCGACATTTAATCTCCGGCTAATCATCTGCCGCGGGTATTAATTGATGCGGGTTTTCGGCGTCCCTATGATCGTTTCACGCTGGTCGTACGGGCAGGCCGTGAGGTTCCGATGGTGCGGGCCCGTGCCCGCGCCCGCGCGTTGCCGGCCGGCGATACGAACAGCCGGTTCGCCCATGCGTGCCACGCAACGCGGCACGCATGCGGCGCGGCGCCATGAGACTGCAGGAGACAAGCATGCGCGACTCACGTCGGAACTCGCGGCATCGGCAGGCGGTGGCCGCTGTCGTCGGCAACACCCTCGAGTGGTACGACTTCATCGTTTACGGTTTCTTCTCCGGCATCATCGCGCGGCTGTTCTTTCCCGCCGAGAGCCAGTACGCGTCGCTGCTGATGTCGCTTGCGACCTTCGGCGTCGGCTTCTTCATGCGCCCGGTGGGCGGCATCCTGCTCGGGCTCTATGCGGACCGCAAGGGCCGCAAGGCCGCGATGCAGCTCATCATCTTCCTGATGACGCTGTCGATCGCGCTGATCACGTTCGCGCCGTCGTACGCCGTGATCGGCCCGGCGGCGCCCGTCCTGATCGTCGTCGCGCGGCTGCTGCAGGGGTTCGCGACGGGCGGCGAATACGCGAGCGCGACCGCGTTCCTCGTGGAAAGCGCGCCGGAAAACCGGCGCGGGCTATACGGATCATGGCAACTGATCGGCCAGTGTCTCGCGGTGTTCTCCGGTGCAGCGATGGGCGCGTGGGCCACGCAGTCGCTGTCGGACGCGGCGCTGCATAGCTGGGGCTGGCGCGTGCCGTTCGCGCTCGGGCTGCTGATCGGGCCGGTCGGCCTGTGGATCCGCCGGCACATGGAGGAGACCGAGGCGTTCGTCGCCGCGAGCAAGTCGACCGTCGAGCCGCCGGCGAGCGTGTCGGGCGTGCTGCGCGACAACCTGCGCGGCGTGCTGGTGTCGATGGGGCAGACGATCACCGGCACGGCCGTGTTCTACGTGATGCTCGTCAACATGCCGACGTTCGTGCACAAGACCTTCGGGCTGCCGCTCGACCAGGTGTTCAAGGTGCAGATGGCGGCGGTTGCGCTGCTGACGGTGACGATCCCGGTTGCGGCGCTCGTGTCCGACCGCATCGGCCGGCGGCCCGTGCTGATCGCCGGTTCGCTGGCGCTGCTGACGGTCACGTATCCGCTGTTTACGTGGCTGGCGGCCGCGCCGGGCATCGGGCGCCTGCTCGTGATGCAACTCGTGATCTGCACGATCATCGGCATCTGCTACGGGCCCGCGCCGACCACGCTCGCCGAGCAGTTCGCGACGCGTTCGCGCTCCACTGGCATCGCGCTCGCGTACAACGTCGCGGTGATGGTGTTCGGCGGCTTCGCGCCGTTCATCGTCACGTGGCTGACGCATGCGAGCGGGTCGCCTGTCGCACCCGCGTGGTACGTGTTGTTCGCGGCGTCGTTCGGGCTGCTCGCGAGCGTGTTCATGCACGACGGCGCGCCATGCGTGCTCGCGCGCCGGCAGTTTCAGGGCCAGCCGTTGAGCGCGAAGTAACGGTCGTGTCCCGGCGCCCGCGCCGGCGAGCCATCGGCGCGGGCGGCAGGCAGGGTGGCGGTCCTGCCGATGCTTAGCATCGCGGGCGGCGGCCTACCGCGGCGGCCGCCCCATCGTTACGCTTGGGCGATCATCCACTCTGTCCGGAAGGTCGCCATGTCCCGGCTCGACTACACGTTGCTTGGCCCCTGCCTGCTCGCCATCGCGATCGACGCGATGGGCTTCGGGCTCGTCTATCCGATGATGTCCGCGATCTTCAGCGATCCGCACGCGGGCATCCTGCCGGCCGACGCCGGCGCGCATGCGCGCAATTTCTACCTCGGTCTCGGCTACGGGATCTACCCGTTGTGCATGTTCTTCGGCTCGTCGCTGATGGGCGACCTGTCCGATCGCTACGGCCGCCGCCGGATCCTGCTGTTGTGCGTGCTCGGCCTCGCGGCCGGCTACGCGATGATGGCGGTCGGCGCGTGGCACGCGAGCGTCGCGCTGCTGCTGGCCGGCCGCGGGCTCACCGGGCTGCTGGCCGGCTGCCAGGGCATCGCGCAGGCGGCGATCACCGACCTGAGCACGCCGGAGAACAAGGCGTACAACATGAGCATCATGTCGCTCGCATTCAGCGCGGGGGTGATCATCGGCCCCGTGCTCGGTGGCGTGACGTCCGATCGCACGATTTCGCCGCTGTTCGACTACGGCACGCCGTTCGTGCTGGTCGCCGCGCTGTCGCTGGCCTGCGCGTTCTGGACCTGGGCGTCATATCGCGATTCGGCCGCGCCGCGCGGCGACACGCGCATCGATCCGCTGCTGCCGCTGCGGATCATCGGGGAGGCCGCGCGCCAGCGCAACGTCGCGTTCCTGTCGGTGGTGTTCTTCCTGATGCAGGTCGGCTACGGGCTCTACCTGCAGACCATCATGCTGCTGCTGCAGGCGAGATTCGGCTACACGAGCGCGCGGCTCGGACTGTTCAGCGGCGTGATCGGGCTCTGCTTCGTGTTCGGCTTGCTGTTCGTCGTGCGGCGGATGCTGCGTGTGTGGCGCGTGGTCGACATCGCGAAGACGGGCCTGCTCGTCGCGGGCGTCGGCCAGGTCCTGTCCGCGCTGTTCCCGCACGAGCCGGTGCTGTGGGCGCTCGCGATGGTCGTCGGCTGCTTCGACATGGTCGCGTACACGACGATGTATACGGCATTCTCCGACGCGGTCAGCGAGGACCGGCAAGGCTGGGCGCTCGGCGTCGCGGGCTCGGTGATGGCCGTTGCGTGGGTCGTGACGGGCGCGCTCACGAACCTGCTGCCCGTGTTCGGCGAGATCGGCCTGCTGCTGATCGGTGGCGCGGGCTTCCTGCTCAGCTTCGCGATGATGGTCGCGTATGGCCGCACGCAGCCGGGCGCGCGAACAGCCGCGCTGTCGTAGACGGTTTGCACGTTGGCCCGATCCTGTCGGACGTTGTCCCGCGCACCGCTGTCGCGCCAGGCCGCGCGGCCCGACACTGGCGCCTCGTGTCCCGGGAGTACCCGGGCCGCGTCCGGCGGCGCCGGCTGGCCCTGCGCGCCGTTCCTTCGATATGCCAACCGAGAGAGCGACCCATGCAACATCCGACCATCCGTACCCTGGCCGGCGCGACCGCGCCGACATCGATCGCCGCCGCCCACACCGCGCTGCTGGTGATCGATTTCCAGAATGAATACTTCAGCGGCCGCCTGCCGATTCCGGACGGGCCGCGCGCGCTGGGCAACGCGCAGCGCGTGATCGCGTTCGCCGACCGCGCGGGCATTCCGGTGTTTCACGTCCAGCACGTCGATGCGGCCGACGGCCCGATCTTCGCCGACGGCAGCGACGGCTTCCGCTTTCACGCGGACCTGCAGCCGGCGGCGCATCATACGGTGGTGAAGAAGACGTCGGTGAGCGTGTTCCCGACGACGGACATCGATGCGCGCCTGAAGGCGGCCGGTGTCGACACGCTGATCGTCACGGGGCTGATGACGCATGCATGCGTCGCCGGCGCGGCACGCGACGCGGTGCCGCTCGGCTACGCGGTGATCGTCGTCGACGACGCATGCGCGACGCGCGACCTCGACCTCGCGGATGGCGGCACGGTATCGCACCGCGACCTCCATCGCGCGACGCTGGCCGCGCTGTCGGACACGTTCGGCGACGTGCTGACGACCGGGCAGGTGCTGGCGCTGGCCGTCGCCTGACGGCCGCCGGAGGCGTGCTTCAGTCGGCCCAGCCCGGCGCGGCGTATACGACTTCGCCGCGGAAGCACGTCTCGATCACACGGGTTTGTGCGAACGTCTCGACCGGGTGCTCGAACGGATTGCGGTCGAGGATCGCGAAGCTCGCGTCCTTGCCCGCTTCGAGCGAACCGGTGCAGTCGTCGAAGCGCAGCGCATACGCGGTGTTCACCGTATAGGCCTCGAGCATCGTGAGCAGGTCGAGGCGTTCGTGCGGATTCCACGGCGGGCTGTCGGGCTGGTCGATCAGCAGGTGCGTGACGCCCGTCTGGATGATCTGCATCGGGTCCATCGTGCTGACCGACCAGTCGGAGCCCGCCGCGAGCATCACGCCCGCGTTGCGCAGGCTGCGGAACGGATAGTTGCGCGCGGTGCGTTCCGCGCCGAGCAGGTCGCGATAGAGCTGCTGCTGCTCCTCGCGCGCGGCCGTCCACAGCGTCTGCACGCTGGCGATCGCGCCGAGCCGGTTGAGGCGGCTCATGTCGGCCGGATCGACGAGCTGCAGGTGCGCGAGCTGCGCGCGCCGGTCGCGCATGCCGTTGCGGATCTGGACGTATTCGAGCGCGTCGAGCGCCATGCGCACCGCGCGGTCGGCGAGCGTGTGGAAGTGCAGGTCGAAACCGGCCGTATCGGCGAGCAGGCAGATCTCGTTCAGCGCATCCTGTCTCCACAGCGCGAGGCCGCAGTCGTCGGTGCCGGCGTACGGCTCGAGGAGCGCGGCGGTCTTCGATTCGGGCACGCCGTCGACGAAGATCTTCACCGTATGCAGGCGCAGGTTGTCGCATTCGTATTCGCGACGCCATCTGGCGAAGCGCTCGATCTGCTCGCGCGGATCGCGGCGCGGGTTCGCATAGAGGCCCGCGCTCATGTACACCTTCAGCGTGCCCGCGCGCTGCGCGTCGGCGTAAGCCTTGAGTTCGGCCTCCTCGACGCGTGCGTCGAACCAGCCGGTGATGCCGTAGCCGTGCGCCATCGCGTGCGCTTTCGCGAGCGACTTCGGGTAGCCGGCCGGGCTCAGTTGCGGAATGATCGGGCACACGCGGTAGAACGCGGCTTCGTGCACGACGCCATTCGGCGTGCCGGACGCATCGCGCTCGTACACGCCGCCGGCCGGGTCGGGCGTATCGGCGTGGATGCCGGCCGCTTCGAGGCCCTTCGTGTTGAGGCAGCCGCTGTGCACGTCGAAGCCGACCACGAGCAGCGGCCGGTCGGGCACGATCCGGTCGAGCAGCTCGCGGGTCGGATACGCGCCGAATGCGGCCAGGTTGGCGCCGCCGAGATAGACCCACGGTTCGTTCGGCGTCGCATCGGCGCATGCGCGGATGCGCTGCAGGATCGTGTCGGGATCGTTGATGCCGGACAGGTCGAAGTCACCGAGGATCTGGTGGCCTTCGAGCGGGTGCACGTGGCCGTCGATGAGGCCCGGCAGCATCAGCCTGCCGGCCAGGTCGACGATGCGCGTCGCGGGGCCGGCCAGCGGGCGGATATCGTCGTCGCGGCCGACGGCGACGATCTTGCCGTCCTGAGTGGCGAGCGCCTGAGCGAAGCGGCGCTGCGCGTCGCCCGTGTAAAGCAGGCCGTTCAGATAGACGGTATCGGCGTGTTGCATGTGTCTCCTCCGGATGGGGGAAGGTTCGACGGGCGCACGTGTCCGGCGGGCGGGCCGTGTGGCTCGTCCGGTCGCGTGAACCCGGTCGGGTTGGAATGAGATGCGGGTCGGCTAGGTGCCGGTGCTGCGCGGCAGGCGCGGCGATGCGTCGTGGTGAAGGCCGGCCGCCGCCGGAGCGTCACGCCGATCGCGCCGCCAGGTCCGGATCGGCGAATCGATGGGCGACGCGCGCGCGGCCGTGCAGGCCGGCGTCCATCCGGTATTCGGCATGCCGTGTCTCCGTGGTATCCGACGCGTTCCGGTCGTCGGGTGAGTCAGATACTAGGAGCGGGGCGGCCGGCTGTCTGTCATCGTTTTGAGGACAAGACGCGACAAAGAAGGCGGGGGCGAGTGGGCGTGCAGCGATGCAGAGGTGCCATCTATTGAACGCGGCCCCCCGGCGGTTCTTCTTCGGTCACGCACCACGCGAACAGTCCGGCCCGGTTCGCCACGCCGAGCTTCGCGAGCGCGCGCCCGAGATAGGTGCGCACGCTGCTGGGCTTGAGTGCGAGGGTATCGGCGATCTGCGGGACGGGCTGGCCTTGCAGCACCGCGCGGCATACGAGCCGTTCGCGCTGCGACAGCGCCGCGCCGCAGGCCGACAGGCGCTGTTCGAACCGCTGCAGCAGCGCGCCGTCGTCCGAGCGCGGCGTCAGGCGGGCGAGCCGTGCATGCTGGATCAGGAGCGGCAGCACGAAATCGCCGAGCTGCCGCAGCAGCGCCAGCTCGGCCAGCGTATAGGACGGCTGGCCGCGCCGGCGGAACAGCGAGAACGCATAGACATAGTCGCGCTCGCTGCCGAGCAGCGTGCAGTCTTCGCCCAGTTCGCCGAGCGCGAAATGGCGGCCGTATTCGGTTGCCGTATCGATGTCCTCGTTGCACGAGAACACGAGCTGCGAATCGGTGGCGCGCTCGATATGCGGGAGCAGCGTGTCGGTGCGCCAGTCGCCTTGCGTATACAGATCGAGCGCGTGGCGTGTGCCGTCGGGATCGTCACCGCCCGCGAAGAACAGCACGTCGACACTGTCGACCGACTGCGACGGCGCATCGCGACGGTAGCGCGTCGCGACGCTGTAGTGGGACTGCGGATCGACGGTTTCGCGCAGCCACGCCCAGAGCCGGGCGGGAAACTGCGGACTGCCGAGGCTGGCGACCAGGTCGCCGGCATTGCCGAGGGAAATATGGGCGGGGCTCATCGTTGACACCGTCTTCGCGAACGGCCGCCCGTGCCGGCCGTGCTTCGCGTATGACGGCGCACCGGCGGCGCGTCGGCAGGCGGTGCAGTCATGCGGGACGGAGGCCGGCGCGGCGGCGAAGCTCGATTGTAGGGGACTTCGCCGCCGCCGGGCATGCGCGCTTGCCCGGCGGGCGGCCGATCGTCCTTGGACGGGCGGTGCGCATCGTGGCGCACCACGTGCCGGCCCGCGCGTCAGAACATCGTGTTCGCGTTCGCGGACTTCTCGGGTACCGACTGGATCACGTCCCAGTGCTCGACGATCTTGCCGTCCTTCACGCGGAAGATGTCGACGACCGCTTCGCCGCGGTCGCCCGGACGCTCGGTCGCATGCACGTGCAGGTAGACGAGGTCGCCGTCGGTTGCGCTACGCACGATGTGCGCGCGCGATGCCGGGTTCTTCTGGAACGCGCCGACGAAGTACGACACGAACGGTTTCTTGCCGTCCGGTACGTGCGGGTTGTGCTGCTTGTAGTCGTCCGCGACCACGGCGGCGGCTTCGACGGCTTCGTGCTTGTTGAAGAAGCGGTCGTAGAACGTCAGCACGAGCTGGCGGTTGGCTTCCTCGGCGGCCAGGTCGCGCGGGGCCGGACCGCCGGCCAGCGCGGCCGTCGACGCGGCCAGCAGGACGAGTGCGGCAACGGCGCGAACGGGGGAGCGGAGCGATGACATGTAGCGGGTTCCTTGTCTGACGCAGCATGGGTGGGTGCGCAATGCGCGACGGCGGGTCGAGCCTGCCGCGGCGATCAGCGGGCGGCGGCGCATGGTTGCGGATGCACGCGCCTTGTCGCCGCGAGGGATTCACTACCCGGTCCGAAGCGTCACGATCCGGACCGGGCGAGGCCGCGCGCCGTCGTCATGCTTCGTTGAACTGGCGATTCCGCGCGGCTGTCGGGTCGATCGAATGGTACAGTTGCCGCGAACCCGTCACAAGAAGTCAGCGCGATGTGAACAGGTCACACCGCGCTGACCATGCGTTGCCCTTGAAAGAGAATCCAGTCATGTCGTTCCCGCCCGCCGATGAATCCGTCGAACTCGATCAGCCATGCCCGATTCGCGATGTGCTCGACCGCATCGGCGACCAATGGAGCCTGCTCGTGCTCGAGACGCTGTCCGGCGGGACGATGCGTTTCAACGAACTCGGCCGTACGATCGGCGATGTGTCGAACCAGATGCTGTCGCGCACGCTCAAGCGGCTCGAGCAGGACGGCTTCGTCAGTCGCACGCTGTACGCAGAAGTGCCGCCGCGTGTCGAATATGCGCTGACCGACCTCGGGCGTTCGTTCCTGACGCCGATGCAGGCGATGATCCGGTGGGCCGACGAACATCATCGCGCGATCTGCGTCGCGCGACGCCGTGCACGGCAACTGGACGGCGGCGGGCGCTGAGCGGGGCGCTTGCGCCGTCTTGTCGCTGGGCGTCGTGCTGCGGATCGGGTGTGATGCGACGACGCGTGGCATGGTTGCCGGTGCATCGCCATTGCATGATTTCGTTATCCGAATGATTTCGGTGGGTCGAGCGAGGGCGCCGATGCGGCGGTGTATTCCATTCGTCCCGTATGCGGCAATGCGCTGGCGGTGCTCCGTTTACAAGGGCAGGTCCGGGGCGACCGAGACGGCGGTCTTTCTCGGCATGGCGTACGAAGGGTGCGGCAGGGTCCGGTCGAGGCGGGATGGTGGTGCGCCGTCGATCGGCAAGCACGTCGATTCGAGGTTGCGTGATCGAAAGCCTCGCCCCCGGTTTGCGCGCCGGCATCGGGGCGGGGTGGGGCAGGATTCGCGGGGGGGCTGCCGGGCATCATGATTGCCGGGGCCGAACGGCACGAATTCGCCCGCGCCGTCCGCCCCCGGGGCCTGCCCTTGGCCGGGCGCCGGATGGCTGCCTATCGCCACGTACCGTCGACGTACGTCCACACTTGCCCCTGGCGACGCCAGTAGCCGGGCACCCACCGACGCCCGGGGCGCCGAGCGACCCAGCGGCCGGACACCCATATATAGCGGCCCCGCTGCCAGCGCCAGTAGCCGTCCGTCCATATATAGCCGTGCGGCCGAGGCGGCGGCGGTCGGCGGTCGTGCCGGGCGGCTGGCGGTGCGAAGCCCGGGCGGTCCGGATAGGGCGGGCCGCCGGGTACGCGATTCGGGCCGGACGGCCGGTACGCGGGCGGCGCGGGCTGGGCCGAGGCGCCGCGGAGCCAGCCGCCGGTGCTGACGAAGGCAGCGGTCAATCCGATGGCGCGCAACAACGAGCGTCGATTCATGGCGTGTCCTGTTCTGTATTCGAGGCCGCCTTACATTAGCCTGCCAGTCCGTCGGCCGGGTTACGCGAGCAGTTAAGGCTGTTACCGTGTGTCACGGTGGGCGGCCGAACCGTCGGCGAGGGGGAAGCCGGCCTTTCTGTAAGGATGGCGGGCGGGCGGATGTGACCCGCTGACAGGCGTCGCGCACTGTTTACTGGCTGACGGATGCGTTTTAGGTGCCCGGAGCCTGAAATTCGAGATCCGTCTGGGTAAAATTTACCTATTCCGGGGTGTCGCGCCGAATCCGTTTGTTGTTTCTATGCAACCGTCAAGACGATGACATGTAAGAATGGTGCGATGAAAGCCTCCAAAAAGGACCCGTCAAGAAGTCAAAAACAAACGTCAAAACAAATACTTATAACTCGGCCCCACTTTCATTATTTCTAGTTCTGGAAAAGCTTATTTCTTTATTTGCGGATCGCTCCCCTAGGGTACACCCCTAAACTCACGGTTCCCAAACGGGCAACTATCCGGGCGCGGCCAGCAGGATCGATGGCGCTCCCGGGCGGTTGCAGACCGTTTATGAACAAGGTCGCGAGACCTGCCTCTTTTTAGAAGGGAGCTCCACGAATGAACAAGACTCTGATCGTTGCAGCAGCTGCAGCATCGTTTGCTACCGTCGCTCACGCACAAAGCAGCGTCACGCTGTACGGCGTGCTGGACGCAGGCATCACCTACACGAGCAACGTCCAGCCGGCACTCGGCCAAGCTGGCAAGTCGCGTTGGGCGATGGGTTCGGGCATTGACCAGAGCCGTTTCGGCCTGCGTGGCTCGGAAGACCTGGGTGGCGGCCTGAAGGCAATCTTCACGTTGGAAAGCGGCTTCAACATCGGTAACGGCAAGTTCGCGAACAGCAACGGCATGTTCAACCGCCAAGCTTTCGTCGGCCTGTCGAGCCAGTACGGCACGGTCACGCTGGGTAAGCAGTATGACGCAACGCAAGACTACCTGGCGCCGCTGACGGCAACGGGCTCGTGGGGCGGCACGTACTTCGCGCACCCGCTGAACCTCGACCGTCTGAGCACGAACGGTGATGTCGCTCAGAACAACACGATCAAGTTCACGAGCGCGAACTACGCTGGCCTGCAATTCGGCGGCACGTACTCGTTCTCGAACAACACGAACTTCGGTAACAACCGTGCATACAGCGCAGGCGTTGCATACCAGTTCCAAGGCCTGAAGCTGGCTGGTGCATACTCGCAAGCGAACCTGGGTGACGGCACGAACGCAAACGGCGCAACGTCGTCGGCGATCGGTGGCATCGCTAGCCAAGGCCGCGTCCGCACGTACGGTGCTGCTGCTGGTTACGCATTCGGCCCGGCACAAGTCGGCGCTGCATGGACGCAAGCTCGCCTCGACAACAACGCAGTTGGTCTGGGCACGCTGCGCACCGACAACTACGAAGTCAACGCAAAGTACAACCTGACGCCGGCTCTCGGCCTGGGCGCTGCTTACACGTACACGAACGCGAAGATCAACAACGGCAGCACGCACTGGAACCAGTTCGGCCTGCAAGCTGACTACGCACTGTCGAAGCGCACGGACGTCTACGCACAAGCTGTGTACCAGCGTGCAGCGAAGAACGGCATTGGCGCATCGATCTACAACGGCAGCAACTTCAGCGACAACCTGCCGAGCTCGTCGATCAACCAAACCGCAGCAACGGTTGGTCTGCGTCACCGCTTCTAAGCGTGACGGCGGGGTAACCCGCTACGCAGCATCGAAAAAGGCGCCTTCGGGCGCCTTTTTTTGTGTGCGCCCAGCATGGGCGCATTCCTGCGGGTGGAAGTCCCGCCATAAGTTGATCACGGCAAATGAAGTGAAGCGCAACTGCATGAGGGTGACCGAGTGTGGGAAGGAAGCGTGGAGCGTAAATCG